>JBOFVP010000492.1:0-12671 GCA_051653165.1 Clostridium sp. | reverse complement strand
TTAATCTCTAAAGAAGTAATTAAATTTAATCCTTCTACTTCTTCAAAGTATAAGCTTCCCTCTCCAAACATTACATCATAGGTGCTTAGTTCCTTTGCAATTATTATGCTTTGTTCCTCTCTAAATAGTCTTTTTAGCTTAATTGTTTTTGAGATTCTTCTTATTTCCTCTTCTGTTAAGTTAATTTCTTTTCCTGTATTGATACAAGACTTAAGAATATCTATTGATTTCTCTAGGTTTTCACTTGATGTTGAATAAGTAATCTTATAAAGCTTTATGTTCCCCTCATAGGCTACTCTACAAATAACATCATATATTAATCCATTCTTAGTTCTTAAATTATCATATAATAAGGAGTTTACTCCCTCTCCAAAATACTCATTAAAAATTCTAAGTGCCTTCATTTCATTACTTGAAAGCTCATTAATAGGGCAGATTAACTGAACCTTACAGGTGTTAGCTCCCTCTCTAATATCAATAAAGCTTTCTTCCTTTGGATTTTCATAACTCTCTTTATAATTATAAACTCCTGTGTTTTCCCAAGAACCAAAGCATTCTTCTATTATTTCTAAAACCTCTTCTTCTGGTAGGTCTGAAACTACAGCTATGCTTGTGTTTGAAGGGAAATAGTTTTCTTTGTAAAAGCTTTTTATATCCTCTAATGTAATTTTATTTAGGGAATCCATAGTTCCAATTATGGGATACTTAATTCTTCTCTTCTCAAAGGCATTTAAAAACAACTTATCCTCACAAAACTGCTCTAATTCTTCATCCCATTCCTTTAATTCTTCCTTAATTACATTCATTTCTTCATTAAATCCCTCTTCCGTAAATGTTGGATTCATTATAATATCAGAAAAAATTTCTACTCCCTCCATAAAATCTTCCCCAAGAAGTGTTCCATAATAAATTACATAAGGATAGTTTGTCATTGCATTTTGGAAGCCAAAAACCCTAGTTAAATCTTCGTTTATTTTCTTTTCACTTCTATTTTTAGTTCCTTTATAAACCATATGCTCAGTAGCATGAGCAAGTCCAAGTAATCCAGTTTCTACTGATGCTCCTGCATTTATTCCAATTGAAATAGAAGTTAGTTTAGAAACTCCTTTTTTATATAAAATCTTTAATCCATTTTTTAAAGTGAATTTTTTCATTTATCCTCTCTCCTAAAAAATCCCCTAACTTTTAAAGCTAGGGGGATTTTAATATTAGTCACAATCTAGTAAATAATAATGGAAATTTAGTTAGTCTTAATTCCCTATTATTTTATTCTGCCTTTAGTGCAATTGCACACTCTATTCTCTTCTTTTGCATTTTACATCCAATTTCATATGGAACATTCATATCTCCATTAAAGCTTACATTGTTAGCTTGGCATCCACCACTACAGTAGAATCTAGCCCAACAATCTCTACATTTTGGCTTATTGTATATATGAGCCTTCTTGAAAGTCTTTCCAAGGTCTGCATTATACTCATCTTCAAATATGCTTCCAAGCTTATATTCTTCTCTACCAACAAATTGGTGACATGGGTATACATCTCCTTGAGGTGTTATTGCAACATACTCAAATCCTGCTCCACATCCTGAAATTCTCTTATACACACATGGTCCACCATTTAGGTCAACATTAAAGTGGTAGAAATTAAACTCTCCACCCTCTTTTTTTCTTCTAGCCATTTCATTATAAAGCTTGTCATAGCTTTCAAATACAGTTGGAATATCTTCTTCTCTTAATGAAAGATTGTGACATCCATCTAATACAACTGGTTCAATTGAAACCTCATCAAAGCCTTCATTCACCATAGCCATAACATCCTCATAGAAATCTGTATTAGCTCTTGTAAATGTTCCTCTAACATAATACATCTTTCCTGGAGTTCTCTTTGAAATCATCTTCTTAACATTAGGAAGGATATCTTCATATGATCCACTTCCATCAACTTTGATTCTTACGTTATCATTAACTTCTTTTCTTCCATCTAATGATAAAATAATATTACCCATTTCCTTATCCATGAAGTCCATCATATCATCATTTAAAAGTGTAGCATTAGTTGTCATTGTGAATCTAATGTTTTTGTTCCACTTCTTTTCATTTTCTCTAGCATACTGAACTATTTCCTTTATGCTATCCATTATCATCGTTGGCTCTCCACCAAATAAATCAATCTCTATATTTCTTCTTGGACCACTTCTCTTAACAACATATTCAATTGCCTTCTTTGCAGTTTCAACGCTCATTACACCCTTGTTTCCATTGTATTCACCTTCATCTGCAAAGCAATACTTACATCTTAAGTTGCATCCATGAATTATGTTTAAACAAACCGCTTTTATATAATCCCTGTCATCCATTGAGCTATGAGCTATATCCTCATAGTGATCCTTTGAATAAAGAATTTCGTCATCAACTAATTCCTTTATTTCATCATAAGCTTCTCCAATAGTTTCTACACTATATTTCCCCTTAAGCTCTTCTACTAATTCTTCTTTATTTCTTAAACTATCCTTATCTAATAAGTCATATACAAGCTCGTCCACTATATGAACTGCTCCACTATTTACATCTAATACAAAAAAGTTTTCACCTTGTTTAAATTTATGAATTAATGCCATGTTATTTTCCTCCTATGAATGTAAATCTTACATTAGTGCATATCACTATGTAACTTTACATTTTAAAAACTGCCCTAAGGCAGTTTTTTAAAATAAGTATTGATTCTCTTTAGCTAGTGTAGCAAAATTACTTGCTTTCACACTCAAGATTTGCAACTGTGCATGAAGTCTTACATGCTGATTGGCATGAGTTAGCGCACTCTTTGCATCCTGGTTTCATTAAGCTGTTTTTAATGTTTGATTTGTTTATAGTCTTAATGTGCTTCATAATGAATCCCCCATTTAATTAATTTTCATAAAGATTATAACATACATTGTCCACCTAAAAAAGAATTTTTTACATAAATAATGGAGGAATTCATACTTATTATGAATTCCTCCACTATTGATTTATTTATCTTTTTTATATTCAGGTGAAACAAAGTAGTAAACAGCTCCAATAAATAAAGCGCCCCCTATTATATTTCCTAAAGTTGCAATTCCAAGATTGTAGGCATATCCACCAAGAGTAATACCTGCTCCGTGAGGGAATAGTAATGCCATTGCTAAAAGTCCCATATTGGCTACACTATGTTCAAATCCAGCTGTAAAGAATGCAAACACGCATAGGAATATCATTAAGAATTTTCCTGATTCAGTCTTCATCTTGTATGCACACCATACACCTAAACAAACTAATATGTTACAAAATATAGCTTTTATAAATAATTGATCAACTGGCGTGTTCATCTTTGATTCACTTATCTTTAAGATTAATTTTTGAACCTCCGGTGCAGCAGCCCCACTATAAACATACATAACAGCTGCTAAAAGTGATCCAAGTAAGTTACCAAGCCAACAGAATATCCAAATTCTAATTCCGTTTATTAAAGTTACTTTTTTATCTAAATATCCAATAGCCATCGCCATATTATTACTAGTAAATAATTCTGCCCCTGCAAAAATTACTAAACATAAAGCAATACTAAAAGCCATCCCCATTGCTATTTTTGCTGATGGATTATGTGCACCATCTAAATATCCCCCAACAGTATATGAAAATAGTGATCCTATTGCAACAAAAAAACCACCCATCATTGATAAAACTGTGTATTTAAGAGTTCCATTTTCATTTAAATATTTAACTTTTTTCTCAGCAATCTTAGTTACATTGCTTACATCTTCTCTGAACATTACTTTCCCCTCCTAGTTGTTTTAACGTACAGGCTTAATTGTATAATAATTGTCAATTATTTTCAAGAAATTTATGAAAATTAATCTTATACTCTAGCTTCATTTAGCTTATATCTCAATACTTAATAAATTCTTAATTATTAAGTTTACTGTTGAAAATCACTATTGTACATTGTATAATAGTAACATAAATAAAATTGGAGCGTGAATGAAAATGGAAAAGAAATTATATAAAAACTCTGCATTAGGAAAAGTATCAGGTGTTTGTCAAGGGTTTGCAGAATACTTCAATGCTGATGTTACCTTAGTAAGAGTTGCTTGGGCATTACTTACTTTAGTATCATTTGGACTAGGGTTCATAGGATATATTGCTTGTATGCTTATTATGCCTGATAAAAGCACTTTATATTAAGAATAAATTAATGGCTAAATATACTCTCTATTTGAGTTATATTTGGCCCTTTTTTATTTTGTAAATAACAACAGTTTATTTTCTTTATTGTGTATTTTTTAACAATAATTTCTTGATTATTTTATATTAAGTGATAAAATAAATATTGTCGGTATTCTTTACGAAACTGAACTAAAACGAATTTTGGTGTCACAACCGAATTATATCCCAAAATACTAATGGGAATAAGAACGGAGGGTTTTTATGCAAACAACAAGATCAAGAAAAGGATTAGGTGTAAGAAGACTTGCAATAGTAGGCATGCTTTCAGGTATATCTATATTCTTAGGACTAACAGGATTAGGTTTCATTCCTATTCCACCAGTTAAATTAACCATTATGCATCTACCAGTAATTATAGGTGCAATTATTGAAGGACCAGTTGTAGGTGCTTTAGTAGGACTAGTCTTTGGACTATTTTCTATGTATCAAGCCTTTACTGCTCCACTACCAACATCATTTATGTTTATGAATCCAATTATAGCTTTAATTCCAAGAATATTAATTGGTGTGGTTGCATATTATGCTTATAATTTTTTAAAGAACAAAATTAAAAAACAATCAGCATCAATAGCAATTTCAGCTACATTAGCTACAATGACAAATACTATAGGTGTTCTTGGTTTAACTTATATTTTATACTTAGAAAGATATGCTGAAGCAGTTGAAGTTTCAACAACAGCAGTAGCTGGTGTTCTCTCTGGTATATTCCTAACTAATGGGATTCCTGAAGCACTTTTTGCTGGATTCATAGCTGTACCAGTAGTATTAACATTAAAGAAAATAAATAGAAAATAATAAATTATAGCACCTTTAATAGGTGCTATTTACATACTAAGGAGGGTAAATTTTATGAAAGAAATAAAATTTGTTGATATAGATGGAATAAAACTAGGTCATGCTCACAATGAAGAAGGAGCTACTGGATGTTCCGTAGTTATTTGTGAAGAAGGAGCATCTGGAGGTGTTGCTGTTCGTGGTGGAGCTCCTGGAACAAGAGAAACAGACTTATTAAATCCAATGGAAATGGTTGATAAGGTTCATGCTACAGTATTATCTGGTGGTAGTGCTTTTGGACTTGATGCTTGCTCTGGTGTGATGGAATATCTAGAGAAAAGAAATATTGGTTTTGATGTAGGAGTTACAAAGGTTCCTATTGTATGTGGAGCTGTACTTTTTGATTTAGGCTTCAAGGATTTTAGAATTAGACCTGATAAGGAAATGGGACTAAAAGCCTGCTATAACTCTGAATCCTACTGTGAAGATATTAATGGTAATATTGGTGCTGGATTTGGTGCAACTGTTGGAAAGTTTTTAGGTCCTCAAAATTCAATGAAGGGTGGGCTTGGAACTTATGCTATTGAAATTGGGGAGTTACAAGTTGGTGCTATTGTTGGAGTTAACTGTCTTGGTGATGTAGTTGATCCTAAAAATAAAGAAATAATTGCAGGTGCTTATGATAGAGATGAAAAAAGATTATTAAATACCGAAGCCATGATGCTTGATTCATTAGAAAATCCTCATAACCCTTTTAAAGGGAATACAACTATAGGGATTATCGTAACAAATGCAAACTTAACTAAAGCAGGCGCGAATAAAATTGCTTCAATGGCTCATAATGCTTTTGGAAGAACAATGTATCCAGCTCACACAATGTTTGATGGAGATACTATTTTTACCATGGCTACAAATAAAGTTGATTGTGATTTATCTACTCTTGGCATGATATCAACTACTGTTATGGAAAAGGCAATTATTAATGCTATTAAGAATGCGGACTCATTATATGGTGTTCCTTCATTTAAAGATATTTAAGTTTGTACAATTTATTCCTTTTTTAATTTTGAGTTCCAATGTAACCAAGCATTCCATAGTTTATATATAGTTATATAACTCATACTATTAGTGTAAAGTAAATAAACACTTTACGGTTTAAAATTGCTAACATTAAAGGAGGAATTAATTATGGCAACAAAATTAGTACCAGAAGCAAAAAATGGATTATCTAAATTTAAAAATGAGGTAGCTGGAGAAATGGGAGTTCCATTCACTGACTACAACGGAAATCTTTCTTCAAAACAATGCGGTAGTGTTGGTGGAGAAATGGTTAAAAGAATGGTTGAATCTTACGAACAAGGAATGAAATAATCCCTTAAAGTAAGATGTGTCTTTAACTTAACATATATGAGAGGATGCCAATGCATCCTCTTATTTTATTCTGTTAATAAGATTAATAAACTCCAATTTATTTTTTCTTATCTCTATTTTAATTATAGAATAATATCCCTTTAAATCCACCAATTACATAGAGTATATATCTTAATATTTCACATACTATAAGTGTAAAGTAATTAACCACTTTACAATAAGCGTTTTCCTATGAAGGAGGAATTAATTATGGCAACAAAATTAGTACCAGAAGCAAAAAACGGATTAGCTAAATTCAAAAATGAAGTAGCTGGAGAAATGGGAGTTCCATTTACAGATTATAATGGAAATCTTTCTTCAAAACAATGCGGTAGCGTTGGAGGGGAAATGGTTAAAAGAATGGTTCAATCTTATGAACAAGGAATGAAATAATAAAAGTTAGTTCATTTCAAGTAATTTGAACCAAAAAGGGAGCTATCTGAAAATTACTTTTTAGATAGCTCTTTTAATATTATTATGTTTTTCTATTAATAACACTTTATATATTACCATTTTCCCTGTTTATATTTATTAATTTGTAGCAACAATATTTATAATTGTTATGTTAATCAGATAACTATAATCAACTCTTTTTATTAAATATAGACTCAATTATCATATCAGCTACACTTATCAAAAATATACTAATAATTAATGCAATATAAAAATTATCTATCCACTCTGCAATAGTAATTCTTGTAATTATAATTCCTACAATGAACACTATCCAAGATCTTCATTTAGATTTTAATTTCATAATTAACTCCTTAATATTTTAAGCATCAATACTTACTTAATATAAATATAACAGAATAACAGATTCATTTTATACAATTCTATATTTAATATTTTTTCTTAAATATTATTATACATATGAAAATTATTAATATAACAGTTGTCACTGGAAAAATAGATTTCATTACCTTAATAAATGAATTATTAATTAAAGTATCCTCAATAGGTATCCTTCTATAAATTTGCATACAAATAGTATTTGTAATTGAATATATAACAACAGCAAGTATCAACCTTAATTTATCTTTATTTCTATTCAATACCTCACCTCTGTAATATTACTAGTAATCTTATTACCACTTATTTATACTATATCCAACTAAAATTTATGTGAACTAGCATTATTAAATCATTTTCAGACCTTCTTATCTTTATAGTAATACTATTTATACTCCACCTTCTAAGAATTTTTTTACTGTTTATGTTTTATTTATAAAATAATAATTACTGTACATTATTTTTTTAAAATTACTTGTACCTAGGTTTATTACTCTTACATTTTTAACCAAATATTTTTATCTGTTAATAAATCATACCATATACTAGGCTTTCTAACCACCGATAGAAAATCTATTACTCTATGTTCTAATAAATATAACACCTAAATCTTTTCACACTAAAATAAAGTATATCAATACTAATATGATATCAATTGGCATTAAAAAAATAGTAATATTCTTATACTTTCTAAGGTTATTATGTTCTTCTACTGTACCACCACTGCTTTTAATCTCATTATCTAAACTTCTTGCTTTCTTTGTAAAATTCATAACAAGTAAGCTTATTAAAATGGCTCCCCCCATTGCTAAGTTTCCTATTAGTTCATTACTCATATTCTTATCCTCCTTAAATTTCTTAGATTAATTTGATTTATGTTATTTTTATCATAACTAATTAATTTTAAAGTAATCCAAATTTTATTATTATAATAATATGTTCATTTATCCCTCACTTTAATATTAATATTTTCATCATATTATACTACAAAGTGAGGGAATTAACTCTACTTCTTTATACTCATATTATTGATATCTTTAATTTTCTACATATTATAATTCTTATTTCTTATTAAAATAATTAGTACTCTTTAGTGCTTTCCAGCAGCCATTCCTCTACAACAATGCTGATGTTGATTCATAATATTAGTATACTCATTATATAATATCCTTTGTTCTCTAGTCATTGAGTTGTACCATGCAAGTGTTGATTTTCCATACCACGCCCCAACTAAGGCAACCTTCTTTCCTTCTGGAATATCTAAAGATATATTCTTAAGAACTGGACTTCTGCTTCCATATCTAAAGGTAATATCCTTTAACTTTATATCTCCATTTACTTCTTTTATATCAATCTTTATTGCTTCTTCATCTTGCTCTTTTTCTACTTCATATATTTCTGATAATCTTTTTAATGATATACTTGCTTCTTGTATGCTTAATTGTAGACTTATTAGTCTTCCTATTGGCTCCATGAAGTAACCTGAAAGTGACGTAAATGCCATTAAGCTACCTAATGTTATGCTTCCATCCATAACTTGTCTAGCTCCAATATACATTAATACAAGATTTCCGATTGTTGATACTCCACCTGAAATACTTCCTTGAATGTTTGAAAGTACTCCCTCATTAAAGGCTATTTTTAAGTTTTCTATATATTGATTTTCTAGCTTTTCTATACTCTTTTCTTCAGCTGCCATTACCTTTATTGTTTCAATCCCCTTTAAGCTTTCTATAATATGGCTATTTAATTTTGCCCCTGCCTCCATTTGCTTTATGTTAATTTTTTTGTATGGCTCTTTAAAAGCATATATTAATACTGCACTTGTTAGGGTTAGTATTAAAATAACAATAAAAAGCTTTACATTCATAATGTATAGGATTATTGCAGATACAACTGCTAAGAATATATCCATAATTAATGAAAGTGACACTGATGTTAAAATATTTTTTATTGTAAATGCATCACTAAACCTAGTTAAAATATCTCCAACCTTTCTTGTGGAGAAAAAATTCATTGGAAGCTTATATACATGCTTAAAATAACCAAGTAATAATGGTATATCTATTTTTTGAGATAGATATAAAAGCATATGACTTCTAATTGCTCCAAGTAATATTTGTGTAAATCCTAAAATTAAAAATGCTATTATAAAAACATTTAATTGATTTTTTAGGTTATATGGCAGTATTTCATCCATTAAAAACTTATTAAAGAATGAGGATGCTATTCCAAGTATGGTTAATATTACTGATGCTACTATGCTATATATAAATAGCTTTTTTTGTGGAAGTAATAGTCCTATGAACTTACTTAACATCCCACTTGTTTTTCCTTTTTCAATTTTGAACTCTTCATTTGGCACTAGAAGTAACAACACCCCATCAAACTCTTTAAAGAATTCATCTATTTCTAGTTTTTCTTCTCCTCTGGCTGGATTTAAAACTATTACTTTTTCTTTTTTTATTTTATGTATTACAACAAAGTGAGATAATCCTTCTTTTGTTATTGTGTGTGCAATACATGGTAGTGTAAATTCAGTTTTAAAGGCTTCTTTATCAACTCTTATTGCTTTTGTTGTAAATCCTAATTTATTTGCTCCATCTTCAAGACCTTTAAGAGTTGTCCCCTTTATGTCTGTCCCTAATATATCCCTAAGTTTTGTTATGGTAATTTCTTTTTTATAATACATACTAATTGTTGCAAGACATGCTGCTGCACAATCTGTTGCATCATGTTGTTTTACCAAGTACTTTATTCCAATATTCATCAACTTCCCCCTTTCGTATCTTACATTTTTATAATACTTTACACATTTACCTATGTAAATTATTTCATTTCTACATATTTCGTGTTTTCAAAAAATGCTATTCATACTTTATTTAAATTCCCTTCTTAAATATGCGTTCAGGATAAAAATCTCAACGTTCACGATATCTTCTTGTAAATTTTCTTTTAATAAAATCTTTAATTTTTGTCGAAAAATTTTTCCTCATTAAATTATATTTTATTATTTTCAATACAAAAAAGAGCTGTATGAATTACTTACTCATACAACTCCCAAAGGACCTATTACTTTGACCTGTTCTATATTGCAATTTATCATAAATAATTATAACATTAACTCTAAAACAATCATTTATTTTCTTATTTTTACAAGACAATCCTTTTTATAAAAAGCTATTCCATATTTAAATATGTTTTTATAACCTTCACTTCTAAGCTCCATATCATATCTTCTATCTTCTATTTGCTCTATAGCTTCATCAGCTTTCTTCTCTAGATCATCAATGTCAGTTGCTATTTTAAACTCTATTATTATAGCAATTCCACGTCTTGAAACTGATTTAATAAACAGGTCACTTCTTCCGCTGCCACCTTCTCTATTAGACTTAACTATATATCCTTTCAGGTTAGAAAGAACTCCTGCTAAAAATCCATGATAGAAATTTTCATATGCATCGTTAAAACTTATTGTCTCTAAAAGTAAATTATTTAATTCTATTTCAAATATCTCTGGCTCTTTATTTACTATAGCATCAAACATTTTTGTCATATCACAAAGTTTTACTTTTTCATTAAACCATTTAAGTATCTTTGTTCTGAAGATATACTTAATCTCTAGGTTTGGTATTGCTAGCTCTACAAACTTTTCTTGGGTATTTTCATCCATTCTTTCACTTATCTTTTTGAAGTACCCAGTAAAAAACATAAAGTTCCATAAGTTATCTAAATTATCATAAACATCATCATATGTTATATCTTCATATACTGGTTTTTCTATAGTTTTTCCTTCAATTAAAGCCTCTATTTCACCTTTTGTTATATCATCTGCTCTTTCTATAAGACTTTTTACTATACTATTTGAACTGGTATTAGCCCAATATGAAGTTGCAAATACATTTTTATTTATTTTAACATCCTTAACGTAACGAACTACACTCCAAGGATTGTATACATTGGCATCCCCAAAAATATAACCATTGTACCACTCTTTCATAACTTCATAATTATCTTGTATAGAATAATCTTCACATATTTTCATAACCTCTTCATTAGTAAACCCAAAGTATTCATCATATGATTTATTTAATATTGATATTATCTCTAAGTTGTTCAATCCAGTAAATATACTTTCCTTAGATATTCTTAAACAACCAGTTATTACAGCAAATTCTAATGATGGATTTGTTTTTAATGCTGATTCAAAAAGTGATCTTATAAAACTTATCATTTCATTATAAAACTTTTCAAAAAATGCATTTTCTAAAGGAACATCATACTCATCTATCAATATAATTGTTTTTTTAACAAAGTATTTTTCTAAACAAATACTCAAGAATTGTAATGACTTGGCATATTCAATTTCTTTTGCTTCTCCATTTGAAATATTTAAAAATATTTTCTTTTCACTCTCTAAAAGTTTATCACTATTTAAAATGAAATTATGTCTTCTATATTCTTTCATTATTTCATCAATCAATGATTCATATGCCATTTTATAATTTGGCTGCTTTGCTGATTTTAGAGAAAGATTAATAACTGGATACTGTCCCATGTATTCAGTGTATTTTTCATTTTCTCTCTTAATATTTAATCCTTCAAAAAGATAAGAGTTGTCTATTTTTTCTCCAGTAATTTCATCTCTTCTATCTTCAAAATAATATTGAAGCATACTCATGTTTAATGTCTTACCAAATCTTCTTGGTCTAGTAAATAAATTTACATCTGACTTGTTATCTAATATGTCTTTTATAAGAAGTGTTTTATCAACAAAATAATATCCTCTTGTTATTAATTTTTCAAAATTATCTATTCCTATTGGAAGTGGTTTTTGCTCCATTTTTCCCTTACCTCCACTTTCTTTCTTATCTTTAATTATAGCCCAGTTTTTATATGGATTAAACAATTAATTGAATTATTTGGGCAGTTACTTAAAGTCAAATTTGATAAAGATACTATTTGTTACCATGCCTGGCACACAAAAAGGAGCTGTATGAATTATCTACTCACACAGCTCCCAAACTACATATTATTTTTCTATTTCTATAATAATCTCATCATCCTGAGCCTTAACTACAGCTCTATCACCATAAGTTAATTCTCCTCTAATTATCATTTTAGCTAATTTATTTTCAAGAGTATTTTGGATATATCTCTTTAATGGTCTTGCTCCATAAATTGGGTCATATCCCTCTCTAGCTAAAACCTCTTTTCCTTCTTCTGAAAGGGTAAGAAAAATGTTCTTATCCTTTAGTCTTCTCTTAACATCCTCCATAAAGATATCAATTATTTTCTTAATGCCTTCTTCTGATAAAGGCTTAAACATTATAATGTCATCAACTCTATTTAAGAATTCTGGCTTAAATCTATTTCTCATTTCTCCCATTACCTGTTCTCTAACATCTTCACTAATTCCCTCTTGAGAATTATTTTGAAGTAGGTAAGG
>JBOFVP010000491.1:0-2407 GCA_051653165.1 Clostridium sp. | reverse complement strand
CCATTCCCTGGAGTATAAACTCTATACATATAGAAATAATTGCAATTGAAAACACAATTATAATTGTTTCATACTCATTTGCTTTAAATTTATTAATTAACTTACCCTTAGGGTTAGCAAGTGCAAGGGTAAGAATAATACACATAATCAAGGGTAAAGTAGCATGATTTATTTCAATGTTATTTTTAGTGCTCAATAATCCTACAACTAGTATGTGTAAAATACCTATTAAAAAATATGTACCATGTATTAATGATAATACTAACATTTCTACTCTCTTAAATAAGACATAATATGTATAGTTTGCAATTATAGAAATAAGCCCCATTGTTGTATTAATACCAATGAATATTTTTTCACCATCTATATTTAATAATTTATAACTTGTACTATCAATAAGCAGTAAAAGAAATATAATAATATTTGATATAACAAGTGTATATGTAATCATTGTATAATTTAATTTTAAATTATTATTTTTTTTATTTGTACTTGTAATTAACATAAACCCCTCCTCTAAAGTTCTAATAGAATTAAGGAATTCATCCCTAATTCTATACAACTATATTTTAAATTCCCACCTACCAAAAGTTCCAAGTTTATTAAAGCCTACACTTTCATAAAGAGATATAGCTTGTTTATTATTACTATCCACTCTAATATAAACAACCTCAATTCCTTTGACTCTTGTTAATTGAATTAGTACGAGTAATAAATCTGCACCATATCCCCTATTTCTATATTCCTCTATAATACCGAAATTAACTATTGTATGAACTCCTCTATTAAATATAATCTGACCATAACCAATTTCAAATCCATTTACCTTGATAAACATACAAAGATCATTTATAAAAAAACTCTGCTTTTCTTCAAGTAAAATATCATCTGGGATTAAAAGCACTCTCTCATCACTATTAAATATAATATTTTGCATATCACATCTTTTTGGTGCATCCTCACCTAGAATATATTGTCTAAAAGTTGCATCTGTAATTCTTTTTCTTATAATTACATCATTAGTATTTAAACTATATAAGTTAGTAAAATTAATCTTTTTAAGGTCTATTATATTAAATAACTTTGTATTTTCTTCTGTTTCTAAACACTCATAATATATTCTACTTTTTTTGAATTGTAAGAAAAAACTTTCATTTAGTAAATTATAATATTGTCTATCAATAAACAAATCAAGTATCTTAAGAGAATCTATACCTGGAATGTCAGTCCATAAATATCCGATATATATTCCAGATGCTTTAATCAAAAAAACATTTTTTCTATAAAAAAATTGTGTTAATTTATTTTTACTATTATAGAAATCAATAAAATTTAGTCTATACTCTTTAATATTATCTCTACTATTTATCATTTTTTCAACAATACTGATTTTATCAATTCCTATTCTCTCAAAAGTAATCATTACAATCCTCCATAGATGGTATATACTTACTATTATATTATAAAAAGGAGGGTGATTGACACCCTCTTTTAAATATATTTTTTATACATCCTTAATACTTAAGGCTATTCTTTTATTTTCTTTATCAACTGAAAGTATTTTTGCTTTAACTTCATCTGAAACTTTTAGCACATTTTCAATCTTTTCAATTTTATCATGGCTTATCTTTGAAATGTGAACTAGTCCATCAATTCCTTCTTCTAATTCAATAAATGCACCAAAAGGAGTAATTCTCTTTACTTCACCTAGTACAACAGCACCCTCAGGATACTTTTCTTCAAGATTTGCCCATGGTTCTGATTTTAAAGCCTTAATACTTAGTGAAAGTTTTTTATTCTCTCTATCAGCATCTAGTATTTTAACATCTATAACATCACCCTTGTTAAGATATTCTTTTGGATTATCAACATGAGCCCAAGAAATTTCTGATAAATGTAGAAGTCCATCTACTCCATTAACATCTACAAATACACCAAAGTTTGTAAATCTCTTTACAACCCCCTTCATAACATTTCCACTTTCAAGACCACTCCATGCTGCATCTTCTTCTTTTACTAGCTTCTCTTCTATAATAATTCTTCTTGAAGCAATTATTTTATTTGTATTATTTCTATCAAATTCTATCAATCTAACAGTAACTTCTTGACCTTTATAAGCTGTAATGTCCCTAACGAACCTATTATCTATTTGAGAAATTGGAACAAATAGTCTAACACCCTTGTAGTGTGAAATTAACCCATATGAGTTAGTATCATTAATAGTAATGTTAAAACCTTCTCCTGATTTATATAACTCATCTAATTCTCTAATAGTTCCCTCTTTTTCATATTCAAGTCTTGATAAGACAGCGTAACCATCATCATTTCTTAGTTTAATAATCTTTGCTTTAATTAAATCTCCAATATTCAAAGAATCAATTACACCTTGATTGTCAAGTGAAGAAGT
>JBOFVP010000490.1:0-1938 GCA_051653165.1 Clostridium sp. | reverse complement strand
CAATGAGGTTTACTAATTATTTGTTCGGTTTTGTTCGACAAAAAATATTAGGGATTTTCCACCTAAAAGAGTGTAATTATTACTTCTTGATAGAGCCTTGTTATTATCTAGTTTACTTTATATTAGCACTTTTGGTGTACAAAATTTATATTAAGTATAGCAAAATATTTGACTTATTTTGATACAATAAAAGGAAAATATATGGTAAAACAATCTATAGATAATATTAAAATGGAGATATTTATGGTACGGTTCACCGTGACCTCGTTGAACCAAAAGTGGTGATAATTTAAAGACTACATCTACGTAGTCCTCAAACACCATAACTTTCTCTACATATAACGCAATAAACTTCTTTATAAGCTGCTTATCTCTTTGTTCTAATATATCTTTATGTTGCTTAAATATCTTCTTTAAATAAGAAGCTGTAATTGGTTCTGTATCTGGATAACTTAATTTAGTCTCTTCCAATTGTATAACTAAACTTTCTTTTTCGTCTTCTAACTTAGATAGCCTGTCCATTAAGCTAGCATGTCTATTCCCTTCTGCAACTGCTAACAAAATGTTTTCTATATCCTTTTCTATTTTAGATAACTTGTTTTTATTAAACTTTAATTCATCTTGCATTTGCTTAGACTTGCTATTAGAAAACTTACTTAATTCTTTTACTAAATAATTTATGGCTTTATCACTAAAAATAACTTTCTCCATCTCTGTTAAAATATATTCTTCTATTATATCTCTTTTTATACTTTTAGTATGATCCTTGCTTTGCCCTGATTTTGAAGTACAACGATACATTATATACCTTAACTTCTCCCCATTACTTTTGTAATAAGATATATTTCCATTCATTTTAGCACCACATTCTCCACATTCAATTAAACCTGAAAGCAAGTATATTTCTTTTGCATTATAAGTATTATGAATCTTTTTATTTCTTTCCATAATTCTTTTAACTTCTTCAAAATCTTTTTTAGAAATAATAACTGGCATTCCACCCTCTATTTTAATTATTTGATCTTCATTTTTAGACCTATGAGAGTTTCTTTTTCCATCTACATTTTTAGCCTCTGCTTTATTGTAAGTATAGGTTCCAATGTATTTTTCATTTTTTAATATATCTTTTACTGTAGAAACTGTAAAATTATTACCTTTAGATGTTTTTAATCCCTTTTTATTTAATTGATCAACTATATCATTATATCCGCTTCCATTGATATAACTATCATAAATGAATCTTATAATTGGAGCTGTTTCTTCATTCACTATATATAGTTGAGTTCTTGAATCTACCATATATCCGAGAGGAGGTAATCCTCCATTATGTCTACATGTTCTTGCATTTTCTAAAGAACCTTTCATTACCTCTCTAGCCAAGTTTTTAGATTCATATTCTGCCATTCCCATTAATAAACTTTCCATTACTGTACTTTCCGGACTATCATCTAATCTTTCTAGAACACTTAATAATTTAACATTATTCCTTTGTAGTTTATGTTTATATTTTGCAGCATCATACTTATTACGAGAAAATCTATTCAATTTATGAACAATAACAGCATCAAATATTCCTTTTCTACTATCCATTATCATCTGCCTAAACTCTGGTCTATTATCTTTTGTACCAGACATTGCTCTATCTACATATGTCTTTACAATTAGCATATTATTTTGTTTTGCATAATCCTTTATTGCTCTTAACTGTGCATCTATACTCTCCTCTCTTTGGTTATCACTACTATACCTTGCATATGCCACAACTCTCATTTTCATTTTATCTACCTCTTTTCTTCTATTGTAATTTTCCTTCCTTTTGTAAAATGTTATAAAACACTTCTAAAATTGGATCAAACATTTGCTCCATGTAATCTTCATCTATATAAACTTCTTCTAATACCTCTATGCTATTAGATATATAACATCCATTCTCTAAAT
>JBOFVP010000489.1:0-2881 GCA_051653165.1 Clostridium sp. | reverse complement strand
ATACTCAATTATAGTATATATGCTCATTCTTGTCCTCCTTGAAATATCCACTCCAAAAAGGTATAATCTATTTGGTGATAGGTCTGCTCTTTAGAGTGGGCTTTTTTTGTTTTATGGATAATATTATTTTTTCTTTATGGTTATTTTCTTATTTTCATAACTTAAATTTACTTCTCTTTCATCTAATGTAATTCCCATATCATCAAGCCATGCCTTAGGAATGCTTACCTTTGGACTATATGAGTTTTTACTGGCTGTCCCTCCTGATTTATTAAACATAACTTTAAGGTCTCTGTTTTCTTTCATTATTTCACCCCCTTTATTGGTTACCGTTAATATTATTTTATAGCCATTGGTTACCGTTGTCAACTATTTATTTAAAAATAAATAGCGAGTAACCTTTTGTTTCTCGCTATTTTAAAATATATTTATAATATTAACTTTTATTTATGCTTATTAATATATTCAACCATTGCCATTGATAGTAAATCCTTTTGGCTAAACTCTTTATGATTATTGCAAAATACTTTAAATTGCTCTAAAACAACTTTATTTACTCTTAATGAAGCCTTAAAGCTCTTATCCTCTTCCTGTGGTAAGTGTATTATTATATCTCCTTTTTCTATCATAGAATTATTTTTATAATGCTCTACCATCTCCATTATAGTATTAAAATTTTTCATTAATGTTATGAAATTATCCTTTTCTATTCCCTCTACTAATTCCAATTGTCCTACATTTGCCCTACATTGTCCTACATCATCTTTTCGTATCACCTCGGTTTTAGGTTTAATCCTCTTAACCTCTGATTTTACCTCGCTCGTCTTGGTGTGTCCTACACCTTGTCCTACACCTTGCCCTACATCTTGCCCTACATCTTGCAACTCAAAAATAGTCTTGGTTTTATCTTTGTCTTTTACTCTTTTATATCCATTTTTATTTAGCTTTTTTCTTATTCTATCCTCTTTGATTATTGGATTAAATAATTGACCTATTTGACTAACACTTAACCCATATTGAATATTTTTATTAGTTAATTCTAATAGCTCCACTATTGTTAAATCATCAAAATTCATAACCTACTCCCCTTTGTCCTACATTGTCCTACTTAAATTATAATCTATTTATTACTATTTTTTTGAAAAAGTTTTAGACAAAAAAATAAAAGAAACACTTTAAAATAAAGTGTTTCTTTTATTTTCTATTTACTTATTTTATTTTTCTATAAACCTTAATATTATAGTTCCAATAACTAATAATCCTATGGATGCCACCATTAATTTAATAATTACCCCTGTTTCTGTGAAGCTCCTAGACTTTCTTTTTAATAATTCCATTTAACTCACCTCTTTAATGAGTATGGACACTTAAAATACAATTTAATCTATTGATACTTTTTGTGGCACAGGCTATATTTATTCACCAATTAATTTATGAATTAATTGTATTGCATTCTGTTTCTTTTTTCAATAATTAATTTTTGAAACCCCCTCATAACTGTTATTTAAATTAATATATAGGGTCTTAGGCAATCACCTAACAATCGATATGAGTTATAACAAAGTCAATGCTTGCAAAACAAGTGTTATAACTTAGTCAATTCTTACAAGTCCGACCAAAGTCAATGCTTGCACCTCTACTTAATGTAGCCATTTAAAGTATTTATCTATATTTTTTATGTAAATTTTCACCGCTTCTTCTATATATTTTCTAAACGTTCACCGCTTATATAAGATAGTTATTTCAATGCTTTGCCTTGAAGATGTTATCCTAGGTTCACCGTCCTTATCCTGCCCCTTAGTAAATTTCATTAATTGTTATATAATTTATCATTAAAAATCAATTTCGCAAAATAATTTTTTAGCGAAATTAATTATATAAAATGGCTTGAATTAAGGCTTTAAACATATATTATGTAATAGTATTTCGTGGTACATCTATAAATATATATTTTTTTTATCGATAAATTACTTATACTAAACATAAAATTATTTTCATTAGCAATTTTATGGGCTATTAAAGAATAAAAGAGCTATTAGTAATAACTCTTTTATTCATATCCTTATATAATATTTTTAAGGATTAGCTATCAAAACGGAAAAATCTGTTTTGATAGCTAATCCTATTTTGGCTACACTCTTAAATATCCTTGTGCATCTATTTAAAATAGAAATTTACTAACTAATTTATTAAATTTCTAATCTCCCTATTAATGTTTCATTCTTATACCAGTAACCTTCTTGATACCTGATTACCATAACACCTAAATAATAACCATATAATAATATTATTATTGTCTATAAATAAAAAAAGGACTCCTAACGGAATCCCACATATTTATAAAGAGCATTTTTTGACGAGGTAAATTATACTTTTAAAACCCTTCTTATTTTACTCTCATTAGTTCCTAATTTTTCAGCAATTTTAACATTACTTAATCCTTGTTCTTTTAATTCTATAACCTTATTTTTAAGTTCTTGCAATTCTTGTTGCTTTTTAGTTAATCCTTCTTCATTTCTTGGTGTTCTTTTTAGGTTATTTCTATCATATTTAACTCTTGTCCCTATTATAGTTTTAAGTTCCCTTTGCTCTTCCTCTGTTATTTCTAATCTCTCTATTAATGTTTCATTCTTATACCAGTAACCTTCTTTATCTCTCATTCCCTTGGTTACCCTCTTAACTTCTCCACTTCTTACTCCTTGCTCATATCTTATAAACTTATCTGTTGCTTTTGGTATACACCTTAATATTGCCTTTATTTCAGTATCTTTTAAAGGTTGTTTAAATTTATCATTTAATGCCCTTATCTCTTCTTCTAGTTCCTTAATATCTCTTATGTAAATGCCTTTCCAATAAGCATAACAATGTATTATTGTATTTC
>JBOFVP010000488.1:0-4198 GCA_051653165.1 Clostridium sp. | reverse complement strand
TTAAACCTCTTTTTTCTTTAAGAGCATTTTTAAGTATTCCGTTTATTTCTCCTTGGAGCGAATTAACGGAATTTATATTTTCATTTGCTAACCTATTAAGCATATCTAACGTGCCCTGTTCGGTTTCAGATATTACCCCGTCACTTAAGAACAACTCTTTATATGCATTATTACTTTCATCTCTTTTACTTTTAACTGCATTGATAGCAGAATCTGTTGCACCTTTAACCTGCTCTACTAGGCTTTGTTTTTCTGAATCTGAAAGAACATTATCAAAGTTAACTTCTTTTAGCTGAGTGTTAAAGTCCAACATGGCCTTTTGAGATTTATTAACCTGTTCCTGAAACTCTGGGCTTATACTTGAACTAAATTGTTTGTAAACCAATCCTTGCTTTTCAAGTTCTTCTCTAGTCTTAAAGCTAGTCCCATTAAACTTTGAAACTATTTTTTCAAATGTGGATAAATCGTCACTGGCGGTTGTAACACTTTTAGCCATTAAATCATTAGATGTTTTAACAGCTGCTACACCCACTGCCATTGTTCCAAGAACTGCTGTAACCCCAAGAACTTGTGGACTTAGTAAGCTTGTAGCCTTGGATAATAATGAGGTGCTAGTACTAGCTTTCCCTTGAGCCTTTGCCATTTTTTCTAAAACACTTTTATTTTCAGCTTGTTTCTTAGTTGCAAAAGCTAATGCTCTTTGAAAACCTCCATAGGCTTTCATCATTGTACCTACTCCAGTCGTTACTGGACCAACCATAGCAACTAATAATCCTAATTGAACTATATTTTTTCTTGTTTCATCATCCATATTTGCGAATGTTTGAACCATTTCTGTTGCTGATTGAATTACTGGTGTTAGCATTGGTAGTAATTCAGTTCCAAGTGTTGCTCCTAATTGTTTAGCACTTTCTTTGAATATCTTTACACTATTGGCTGAACTTTCACTTGTTTTTGCAAAATCGCCTTCAGCATCTGTTGCGTAAAGTTGTATTTTTGAAAGTGTTAATAAAGCCTTTTCTTGTAATGACATTTCAGATAATTTCTTTTTAATGCCTTGAGCATGGGCATACTCTTGAAGTATTGCATCATTAATGACATAACCGTACTTTTTAAGTTGCTCCCTTTCACCTGTTAAAGCAGCTGTTATTGCTTTAAACACTTCCTCTGGCTCTGCATTTTTAAAAGATCCTATATCTGCCGACATTTCAACTATTTGCTTTGATAATCCTAGCACTTGATTTTGAGCAAACCCCATACCATTAAGCATATCTCCAACTGTTGCAGTATACTCTAAGGCTGAACCTTTACCTATACCATAAGCTTTTAATGTAGTATCACTCCACTTTATTATTTCATCTGCATTTTGCTTAAATGTAGCTTGTACCTTATTAAGATTCTCTTCCATATCACTTGCAAGGTCAAAAGTTTTCTTACCTGCAAGAATAAGAGGAGCTGTTACTCCTATTGTTAGCTTATTACCAAAACTTTGAACTTTGCTACCAGCTTCTTCCCACTTTTTTGCTGATGCTTCAAGTTTTTGGGCTGTAAGTTCTAATTCTTTTCTAGCTTGGGCCATCTTAAAATTAGCAATTGAAACATTCGCATCATTCATAGCCTGTTCTAAGTCCCTTACTTCACTTTCAGTAAGGCTTAGATTTCTTTCTGCATCTCTTAATTGTTCTCTATATGTCCCTAATGACTTTTCAGCTAATGCAATTGCTTTTGTGTTATCTTCTTCTGAAGCTTTTAATTTCTTTAGATCTTCTTCTTTTTTAGTTATTGCCTCTCTACTATCATTTATTTTCTTTTTATAAACATCTAGTTTACTTGCATTAACATCATACTTTTTCTTTAGTATATCAAGCTCTCGCCCTAACTCTTCCTGAGTTTTATCAAATTTATCTGAACTTTTAGATGTATTCTTATATTCTTTATCTAAATATTTAAGTTCTTTATTAAGGGCATTAATCTGCTTTGTTGCACCCTTGTCCTGAACTCCAAGCGTGACAAGTAGTTGCTCTGATGCCATAATTACCTCCTTTCTAGTTGGTAACCTTCATTCTTACAACTTCGCCACTAGTTTTATTTAAACTATTAGGCTTTGTATTTGTATTTGTACTAGATTTTATTTTTATATGAATTTCTATTTGACTATAGAGTTTTTTTGGCGTTGACTCCCAAAACTCCTCCTCACTTCTTCCAAGCATTGTTGTATAGCAATAATAAAGCCAATCTATATCAAATTCATCTGACTCGTTATTGCTTTTTACTTTTTTCCTGAACTATTAGGAAGGCTATCAGCAACTATTGTAATAACATCATTACTATGCGTAAGTAATAGCCCTAAAATATCAAAGTTGTATATATCTTCCCCAACTATCTTATCTGGTTGCTCCTTAGGTCTTAATGTTGAACCTATGAAGTGTATTACCGTTTCATCGTCATAAGCAAATAGCTTCGGTGTTGACTGTATAAAAGATTTCTTTGCTAACTTTTGAAATACTGGAATGCTCCTCATATCAAATGTCATTATGTATTCCTTACCTTCTATTTCTATTTCTTTAACTGTTTTTACTATATTCATTGATAACCCTCCATTTAATTAAAGGGCAAGACTTTAAGTCTCACCCTAGTTTTCTATTATATTTATTTTGTTGGTGCTGGAGTTCCTGGCATTTGTACTGTTGTGAACCAAGCCTCTAATTTTGCACTATCTACAGTTTCATCTGCTGAGTCGATTGAATAATCAATTAACCCACTTGGTAGTGGTATTGCTTTCCCAACTAAATTTGCTGGTGTAAATTCAAGACTTTCACCCTCTGTTTTACCTGAACTTTCATCTTTAGAAAGTTTAGTGTTATAAAATACCTTGTTAATGAATGATCCATCATCATATGTTTCTTGGAATAATAACGCAACTGGCTTTGTTTGGTCTGTTGTTGATGTGGCAATTGTTCCTTTTGAGTATGTTTTACCCATTAATAAGGCTTCCATTTTTAATGCTAGTTCTGAAAATACTAGCCCAATATCTACTCCAGTTACTTTTTTCTTATATATATTTTGCTGATTATCTGCAAAATTAGATGCCTCTGCGTATGTGTATGAGTAATTGAATTCTTCTAGCCCTAATATTGGCTGTGGGGCTTGAAATGTTATTGCTCCATTCTCTCCAACTGTTAATGGGGCTACCATTGCACTTCTACAACCTGTTAATTTCCTCATTTTATTACCTTCTTTCTAAATAAATTTTTTAATCTTAAATGGTAATGCTATCTCTATAAAATCCTTGCCAACTTGTGGGCTTGGCACTTGTTGGATTTTAAATTTAGCTATACTCATTGCCTTAATTACTCTATCTCTTAGATCTGAAATATCGTAATCACTTTTTACATATAAGTTTAATAAAACTGTATACTCATATGCCTTTATTTCATTATCAGCATTGCAACAGGGTTTAAATATATAATTGAATACTATACACTCCATCAATTCGGATGGTCTAGTTAAGTAGTATGCTTCTAGTTCTATGTCTTTTAGTGTATCTACAATTAAATTTTCCATTATTCCAACGCCTTTCTTACTTTTTTTCTTGTCTTTTCTTTTAATTTTAATAATGCTTGATTTTCAAATTCTGATACTGCTTCATTGAACCAAAGTTGATTATTTTGAATATACATTTGACCTGTGAAGTTTAAACCATGGTTAAAGAAGCCCCAATGTTGAAACCAAAGTGATTTCCATAACTCAAATGGCACATTATCTGAACTAAAACCTACATCAACAAAGCAACTTAGGTTGTAATCTCTTACTTCTACTGTTCCAACATGTAAATAACTTGTATCACTAAATCTTTCTGCTCTTGCTTTAATTGATTTTTCTGCATCCTTAGCAACATCTTTAACTATATCTTTGGTCTTAATATCGCTCATGTTATTTAGTTTTTTCATAAGCCTATCTAACCCTTTAAGTTTTACCCCCATTAAGTTAACCTCTCGATATATATTTCAGTATAGATACCTAGGTCTTTAATATCGTTATGATCCTTTATTGAGTATTGTTGACCTTTGAATAAAACTCTATAGTCATTTGTTAACTCAAACCTTTTTGGTGTTCTAATAATTAGCTTTTTTGCTATTTTATCAGTCTTACCACCTAGTAATAATTCCTCTGAACTTTTACTTTTGATAGTTTTAGC
>JBOFVP010000487.1:0-2130 GCA_051653165.1 Clostridium sp. | reverse complement strand
TGATATAAATGCTTTTCTACCGTCAGTAAACTTGAGAATTTTACTACACTCTATTGTAGGATTAGATATTCCACTAGTACCTGTCAAACTTGGAGTATATCCAATTGTAATAAGCTCCTCCAATTGCACTTCTAACTCTAATTCTTTAAGTATGTCTTCTTCACTATAAACATCCGCATCCGAATTTAAAACTTCTTTGTTATTGACTATTTCATCAACCTCCAAGTTTTCTAGAAAAGCTCTATATCTTCTTCTTAAAAAATCCAAGTATACCTTTTCAAAGTTGTAAAAAATACATAACACTTGCTTAGTATTATATTTCTTATAATTATTAAACATATTATCCTCTATTAATCCTGTGAAAATAGTTTTAGCAAATACATTACTTCCTTTAACATTTGTTGCTGCAGTATCTACAATAATATTATTTTTATTCTTATATGGAAAAAGTTCTTTTATATACCTTCTAATTGCATGCCTAACAAATTTATTATCATTTACTATTAGTATTGGTTCATTTACTGATGTCATAATTATTTTATTTAACTTGTCCCATTTAGGATTTATCGTAATAACTAAACTATTTAATCTATCTATTAGACTTAAAATCTTTAAAATAATTTCTTTATTATCCCTAGTCAGATTTCTTCTTAATATTTCTTCTGAGAATTTATTCAACTCTACTTTTAATGATTCAATAGTTTCATTAGGATACTTTTCTCTTATAATATCATCAAATTTTTTCAATGGTATAGGGGTTGAAACTATACGTTTTGTAATCTTTCTTGAATTAATTACAAACTTTGCTATGTCATCATCACTTATAAATATCTTTGATAATATTCCACAATATCTGTTTATCTCTTTTCTTAACTTAGATATTTCCTTATCTATGACTGTACAAATTTCAACACTATCATTTACATAACTTTTATAATACTCGTATTGTTTTGCATTAAATGCATTACTTTCTTTAATATTATCTAAATTTATCAATGTATTTTTTATGCTAAAATCTTCATGCAAATACTCATTTCCTATTTGTCTTTCTAATTCAATAGGTACTATAACAGATGACACTTTATTAATATTCTTCTTTCTTTCAATTTCTTTGAGATCTGTCAAATCATCAACATTAATTTTTTTAGGTAAATATAATACTGAATTAATATTTTTAATTTTTTTACAAAGCTCATTTGCAATGTAAATTTTTGATGTAAACTTAACTATAGGTTCTTCCTTATTAGAATTACCTTTATAATGATATATATTATCCACTGATGAAAAATAAGCCATTGGAAATACTTCTGATAATGCAACCTTATCACAGTCTCCAACTTTTATGCTTATAGTTTTGATTAAGTTATTTATTCGTTGCTTATTTTCTACTATTAATATTGACTTTTTACTCACTTTGCATATCTCATCTATATTTATATCCATAATTTCTGCCAATAAATTCTTAGTTTTCTTTCTTGTATTGGTCTGTTTTGTTGGCATCTTATTTAAAACTGTTGCTTCTCCGTTATATTTACTCAATTTATACCTTAGTCCTACTGGAAGATAATGAACTCCATCTTTAAATTCAAGTATAAGAAATTTTTCATTCCTATCTTTTAATTTACACAATGACTTATAATATTGAAGTACGTCTCCTACTTTTATAGTATCTAAAATGTCATTTCCGCCTTGAAAAACATTATAGTAACACATATTTAAAGAGTTATAAATTATTGATAACAACAAAAAGTAATCGTTGTCTTTTGGGGCAATAAAAAGATAATTCCCCTTAGCCTCATAACTTATGTAATTTAGTATTTGTTCTTCTAATTCCGTAAATTTAATTTCTTTGTTATTTTGGTATAACTTAAACCTCTTAAATGAATCCCATATTGAACTATTATACATATAAATCCCCCCTATAAACTATATAGTACCATATTTAATAATTTATGTATACTTTGTAAATATATATAATATTATCAATGTATATTTTTTAACTCATTTGAAGTTATATTGAGCCCTTCTCTAGATGACACCAATAGCTCCTTATACTTTATATCCGCAACTTTGGCTTTATAATAGTTCTTTTCACCGGTACACGTAGTGACTGTACTACAACTGTTACAA
>JBOFVP010000486.1:0-12703 GCA_051653165.1 Clostridium sp. | reverse complement strand
TTTTCCTATAAGAATAAACTCCAGATAAAATAACCAAAACCGTAGAAACAACTACAATTAAAAGCCAATTACCTATAAGAAAATCATCAAAAGCCCCAGAATGAATAATGAAGTTTAAGAAAGCAGACAATAAACCAACCCCAACAAGAGCACCAGCAAAAGTAATAGAAGCACTAGAACTAAAACCATGCTTAAAATTCATAGGAATCAGTAAATTTTGAAGAAACATCACAAGAGTAGCAGTCAAAAATAACTTAATTGGCATAACAGGAGTAAAAGTAACTCCAAAAATACCACCAACAAGATACCCAAAGGCAACCACATAAATAACAGGACAATAAAGTACCCCAATTAACTTAACAGTCCTAATAGGCATAATCGTTAGCAAATTATAGACATCCCTATAAGAACTATCAAGAACAAAATAGCAAGAAATAAAACCAAAAATACATCCAGTAATAGGACTAAAAGAAAAAATTATAGTAAAAAATATTAAAGCAAAAGGAATCTTAATCAACCCATTCTTCAATAAATTCATATACAATAAAATAAAATCCTTCAAAAAAATCCCTCCCTAAAGCTCACGCCAATTAGTTATTTTATCAAGATCTTTACATTTAATCTTAACAATATAATGATAGTTAAAATAAATAACCAAAGTAATAGTTAAAGCAATTAAAGTAAAGCTAACATAGAAATTGCCAACAAACCTAAAAACAATAAAGTTCTCAACAAAGCTATCGATACTCTTAAAAAAGTCATAAAAATACACAGAGGCAATATCTAATAAATCATCAGTAAAAAGAATAATTGTCATAGGAAGAAGAGATATTATAAAGCTTAAGACCTTATTTTCTTTCTTTTCATAGCTTACCAATTCAGTTACAACCTTGAAATTTTTAATATTGTCATAGGTGTAAACAGAAACTATTGCAATGCTTAATAATACAGTAAGCCCTCTAAAACCAATCAAGTGAGAACCACTTGGCATAGCTAAAATCCCCATAATACTAAAGAACAAAATTAAAAAGAGAAATATGATATTATCTATGCAGTGAGTAGTAATAAAAAGCTTTTTATTAAGTGGAATAATATCAAGAAGATTAAAGGTTTTATTTCTTGATTCTATAAATTCACTAGTTGTAACAATAGGAGATTTTCTTTTAAGCTTACAAATTGCAATGATTAGAAGAATAAGCAATATGCTTAATGCATAAAAAATAGAGCAAAACATTCCAAAATCCATATAATCTAATTCATAATTAGATTGTGTCCAAAATACAAGTGAAACTAGAAATAGTAAAAAGTAATAGAATACGTATGCTCCAAGAGAGAATCTACTAAGACTTCCAATGGGAAGTCTTGATATATAACCACTATAAAGTTTATTATTCATCTTAAACTCCTCCACCAATGATAAAGTAAGTTAAAATATCCTCAATATTAGGAACACTCCTCTTTAAATTGCCAAGTTCAGTTCTTAGAGCAATTCCCTCAAAAGAATCTCCAAAAACCTTATATCCAATTAATTTATCACGATTTTCATCAATCAACGAAGCATTTCCCTTAACTAAACAATACTTAGATTGAACTTCATCAATTGATAGAGATTCAAGTATTCTACCATCATGAACAATAGTAATATAATCAGCAATTTTATCAAGATCAGAAGTAATATGAGTAGCAATAATTATAGATCTATCCTCATCCTTAACAAATTCACGTAGATCCTCTAAAAGCTCCAATCTAGCAACAGGATCAAGACCAGCAGTAGGCTCATCAAGAATTAAAAGCTTAGGTTTATGTGCAAGAGTTAAAGCAAGCATAGCCTTAGTTTTCATACCAGTAGAAAGCTCCCTTTCAGTCATAGTGTAGTTAAGCTTCCACTTTTTTAGACAACTCTTATATATTTCAAAATCAAACTCATCATAAAAATCCTTAAAAACTTCCTTATGCTCATCAATAGTACGTCCAGGAATTAAATAGCTTTCAGCAGGAACATAACCAATAAGATTTTTAACAAAAACCTCATCCTTAATGCTATCCTTACCTAAAATCTTAATCTCACCAGATGAAAGCTTAAAAACATTTAAAATTGATTTTAAAGTAGTAGTTTTTCCAGAACCATTTTGACCAACAAAGCCCATAATAGCACCTTTAGGAAGTGATAAATTAATATTCTTAAGTGAAAAAGTTCCAAAATCAACAGATAAATTTTTAATTTCTAACATAGTTACGCCTCCTGATAACATTTAATCTTTTCAATAATTTGAGCTTTAGATAATCCACTATCCCTTATCTTTTGGTACACAACAAAAAGTTCATCAAAAAGTTTTTCACGATTAATGGACAGTAGGGTTTCGGTATTTTTAAGCTTAACAAAGGTACCAACACCATTAACGCTATAAGTTATTCCCTCTTTTTCTAAATCAAGATAGGCCCGTTTAATAGTTATTGTGCTTACCTTAAGTTCTGCAGAGAGGTTTCTAACTGATGGAAGTTTATCATTTTCCTTTAACTCACCAGTTAATATGGCATTTTTAATACCTTCTTCAATTTGCTCATACATAGGAATGTCCCTACTATAGTCTAATAAAATATTCAAAATTCACCACCCCAAATAATTTTTACCTTGCATAGCGTGTATGCCTTATATACTCACTATACTATGTAAAAATTTAAAAGTAAATACTAATTTTGGGAAAAAATCAAATAATGTTAAAATTTTTTGAATTTATCGATTTTTTCAAGAAATTAAGCATATTAATAGTTATAATAAGAACTATCTTGAGAGGAGTAAACTCCTAGACATAACTTAAGAAAATCTCCTTTCGGAAAGTAGGAGGACAGTAATATGTTCAAAAGAAGAGCCTTTATTAACGGATTAATAGCTATTGCTACAATGATGACTATTGCAATAACTCCATTAATAGGCATAAGAAGAGGACAAGCTAAAGATGATAAAGAAAATGAAGCATCAGGAATAAAAGAATATACAAGCCTTGAGGGGGAATTGGTGGGAACTCTTGCTGATGAGTTAAACTTGAGAATCTCAAAAAATGTTGAGGAATATAACGCTGCTCAAGAAATAGCATCCCAATTGGTAATGGAGGAATCTAACTCACTTTCTAGAGGTGGGCAAGCACCCAAGAATGGAAAAGGAATTATGCCAGTTGCAGGAGCTTTAAGCTCTACATATGGCCCAAGGTGGGGTAGACAACATAAAGGAATAGATATTGCGGCAGATACTGGAGATAGTGTTTTTGCTTTTATGCCTGGAAAGGTTATATCAAGTGGGTGGAATGATGGTGGTTATGGCTATTTAGTTATTATTGATCATGGGAATGGTATTGAAAGCTATTATGCTCACAATTCTAAGTTGCTAGTGAAAACTGGTCAGTATGTTGAAGAAGGCAGAGAAATAGCCAAAGTTGGAAGTACGGGAAGGTCAACAGGCCCTCATCTTCATTTTGAAGTTAGAGTTGATGGAAACCCTGTTAATCCTGTTGATTTTATTAAATAGTTTTAATGGATTTTGTAAATTGCTTTTGGGTATGGTAGTATAGTGTAGAGAAATTTTTTCTTACTAACGACTAGGAGGTGTAGATCTATGATGGATTTACCAAATTGCCCAAAATGTAATTCTGAATATACTTATGAGAATGGAAGTCTTTTAACTTGCCCAGAGTGTGGGTATGAGTGGTCAGCAGATATGGCTGAAGGTAGTGATGATACTTTAGTAGTTAAGGACTCAAACGGAAATATCTTATCTGATGGTGATTCAGTTACAGTAATTAAAGACCTTAAGGTTAAGGGAGCTTCTTCTGCTTTAAAGAAGGGGACTAAGGTTAAAAATATTCGTCTTGTTGAGGGTGACCACAATATAGACTGTAAAATAGAAGGCTTTGGAGCTATGCAACTAAAGTCAGAGTTTGTTAAAAAACTATAGTTTAAAAAAAGATTACAAAATTTTGTAATCTTTTTTTTAATTTGTACCTCAATTTCTTTGAAAAAAAGTGTATTTATATAGTGTAAGGAATTTTTTGACAGGGGTGAAAAATAACCCACATAAATTTAGGAGGAGTTTAAATGGAGGAAAGGGTACAATTTACAATAGTAGAAAATATGATTCTTGATGAGGTAGGTTTATCATCAACAGAAAAATTAATATTAATCATAATAAAAAGTTATATTAATCAAAAGAAGAAGGTTGCATATCCAAGCTATGACCAAATAGGGAAAAGAGCATCAATAAAATCAAAAAGCACTATAAGGGCAGCTTTAAAATCACTTTCTGAAAAAGGTTATTTAGATAAAAGAGAAACAAAAGGTAAAGGAAATGAATATAAGGTGTTGCTCAAAGGAGTAACAGAACAAAAAATATATTACCCGAATATGACGGATGAGCATACTGAGGGGGCACAAAAATTATCACCCATAAAACAAGAGAGTAACAAAAATTGTTACCCACCCAGACAAAATTTAATAGGGGAGGGGCACAGTTTTTTATACCCAACAAAAACTAATAAAAAAACGAATAAAAATAATTATATTTCTCTGACATCTGTGAGTCCAATTATTGAGAGGGTTAAGCTAACTAAGAGCGAACTAGAGAGCTTAATTAAAAATTATGGATATGAGATGGTTAAAAAGAAAATATTAGATTTAGAAACTTATGTGGAAAATGGAAATGGTAGTAGATATAAAAGCCATTATAAGGTATTAGCTTCTTGGATAGAAAAAGAAGCTCCTAAAAAAATAAGTGTGTGTGAAAATAATAGAACGGTAAATGAGTGTTTAGAGGAGGAATGGGTTTAATGAAGGTTTTTATAAATGAGGATTATGAAAGACAGGTGTTAAGTTGTTTAATATCTAATAATGATTTAATAAATAATCTAATACTAAGGGAAAATGATTTTGGTATAAAAAAGCATAGGGATATTATAAAGGCCATATTTAAACTAAACAAAGAGGATAAACAGGTTGACACAATTACTATTGCTAAGGAAACAAAGTTGACTCTGAGTGAAGCTTCTGATATACATTTAGCTTGCCCATCAGACCAAATATTTGATTCTCTTCAAAGAGCAGTAAAGGAATTATCTGAAAAAAGAAGATTTAGGGATATGGCAAATAGGATAAATGTTGCTCTAGATAAAGATAAGGAAATCGAAAAAATAGAAAAGATTTTATATAGCTTTGATGATGTTGAGAAGGATGAGGATAAGGGTGTTTTAAGTAATGTAATGATGGAAGAGGTTTTAAATAGAATTGATGCTAATTGCAAGCGTGGTGGTGGAATAACTGGTATGGAGACAGGCCTTAGAAGGTTAGATACCATATTAAATGGCATTGAGAAAAGCAGGTATATAATTATTGCGGCAAGAACTTCAGTTGGTAAGACAGCTTTTGCTATGGAACTTGCAAGGAGGATATCTAAAAAGCATATGTCAGCATATTTTAGTGTGGAAATGCCTAATGGTGATTTAGGTGAAAGGCTTTTAGCTAGTGAATCTCAAACTAAATTAAAAAATATTAAAAATGGGAAGCTTAAGGAGGCAACACAGGATAAGCTTGCAGAATGCTCTAATTTTTTATCTACAAATAAATTGATTGTAAATGATGATGAGGAGATGACTGTTGAAAAGTTGGTTAAGCTTACGAAGAAGTATAAAAAGATTTATAACATAGAGGCAATTTTTGTGGATTACATTACAATACTTGGAACAGAGGAGAAGTTTAGTAGTAAGGTTGATCAGGTTGAGTATATATCAAAGCAACTTAGGAAGTTATCAAAAACTTTAAATATTGCTGTTATTACACTAGCTCAGTTAAATAGAAATGTGGATCATAGAAATTCTAATGAACCAATTCTTTCTGATATTAAGGATTGTGGGTGCATTGAGCAGGATGCAAATACAGTATTGCTTTTATATAATAGTGAAGATGAAATGGGAAGAGATTATTTTCAGAGTATTTTAAAAGTGAAGATTGCAAAAAATAGAGGTGGAGAGGTTCCAAGGGATGCAATAAATATGAGTTACTACAAGGATACACAAAGAATAGAGGAATGTTAATTTAAAAACTTTTAACAACAAAAATAAATTGTGATATAATATAATAATACAACAAAATTTTGGTAAATTAGGAGTGTGATTAGACGTTGGACGATAGTTATACGGTGCAGATAATACTATTAGTAGTATTGCTTATTCTATCAGGGTTTTTCTCAATGTCAGAAACAGCATTAATGGCATTAAGTAAAATAAGAATAAGGCATATGGTGGACGAAGGAGTAAAGGGAGCAAAGTTAGTTGAAAAACTTACAGAAGACCCAAACAAATTGCTAGGAGCAATTTTAATAGGAAATAATATTGTTAATATAGGAGCATCAGCTTTAGCAACTTCACTTGCAGTCAAGCTTTTCAATGGAAGTGATGCAGGGGTAGCAGTTGCAACAGCAGTGATGACAGTTTTAGTTTTAATATTTGGAGAAATAACTCCAAAATCAATTGCAAAACAAAAATCAGAGAAGGTTTCATTATTTGTTAGTAAGCCAATTAGGTTCACAGTATTTTTATTTAAACCTTTTATAATAATTTTCACATCAATATCATCAGTATTTATAAGACTGTTTGGGGCAGACCCAAAAGCAACTGAGCCATTTATAACAGAAGAAGAGTTAAAAACAATGGTTGGTGTTAGTGAAGAAGAGGGTGTCCTTGAGGATGTTGAAAAAGAAATGATTTTCAATGTGTTTGACTTCGCTGACCTTCAAGTTAAGGATGTAATGGTTCAAAGGGTTGATGTGGTGGCAGTTGATGTTACTGATAGCTATGAGGATATAATTAAGGTAATAAAGCTTGAACAATTCTCAAGAATACCAGTATATGATCAAACTATAGATGATGTTGTTGGAATCTTAAATGTTAAGGATTTAATAATGGCATATGAAGATAAAGAAGAGTTTGATGTTACAAAATATATGAGAGATGCTTTTTATACCTTTGAGTTTAAAAAGATAACAGAGCTTTTTAATGATATGAAAAATGACAGGAACCATATGGCTATTGTTTTAGATGAGTATGGTGGAACAGTTGGAATTGTCACAATGGAAGATTTAGTTGAAGAGATAGTTGGAGAAATTGAGGATGAATATGACGAAGAAACTAACTCTATTCAAGTTGTAAAAGAGGACGAATATATTGTAGATGGTAGCGCAAGACTGGATGATATAAGTGATTCTATTGGAGTGTTAATGGAATCTGAAGAGTTTGATTCTGTTGGTGGTCTTGTTATTGGAGCCTTAGGAAGAATTCCAGAAAAGGGTGAAGAGGTTGTTATCCATAAGGTTAGGTTTGTAGTTGAAAAGATTGAAAAAAATAGAATACTTAAGGTAAGAATTTTTACCTAAAAATTAATAATGGTAGCATGAGTTTTGCTACCATTATTTTAAATTGAGGTGATAATATTGGATTATATGAAACTTGCAATGGAACAGGGGGAACTTGGAAGGGTAAAGGGTGAAATTCCAATTGGGGCTGTTATAGTGAGGAATGGAGAAATTTTATCTTTAGCCCACAATGAAAAGGAATCTTTAAAGGATCCAACAGCTCATGCAGAAATTTTAGCTATACAAAGAGCTTGTAAAAAGGTTGGAGATTGGAGACTTTATGGAGCAGAAATGTATGTGACTTTAGAGCCATGTCCAATGTGTGCATCTGCCATAGAGCAAAGCAGAATAGCAAAGCTTCATATTGGTACATTTAATAGGGATATGGGTGCTTGTGGAACCATAATAAATATTATAGAGAATCCTTATCTTAATAATTTTGTGGAGTGTAATTGGCTTTATGATGAAAGATGTACGGAGCAGATAGTTAGCTTTTTTAAGAAGAGAAGGGAAGAAAATAAAGAATGAAACTAAAGCATAAAATTACGGGATTAACAATGGGGTTACTTGTTACTACTATGATAACAATAATACTAATGTCAATGTTTGTAATAGATACTTGGATAAAGGAAAATATACACTCAAGGCTACAAGATGTTGCAACAACAATATCAATAACCCCTTTAGTTCAAAATGAACTAGAAAAAGGTAGTAGTGAAAAATTAGTAATTCAAAATTATGTTGAAAAAATAAGGCTTAAAACGGACGTATACTTTATAACGGTAATTGATATGAAGGGTATTAGATATTCACATCCACTTCCAGATAAAATTGGAAAGCAGTTTAAGGGTAGTGACCATTATAGAGCAATTTGGCATGGTGAACGGTATGTATCAGAGGGTGAGGGTCATTTAGGTAGAACTATTAGGGCCTTTGAACCTGTTTATAAGGATGGAGTAAGGGTTGGAGCTGTTTGTGTTGGAGCTTATAAAGGGGATGTTCAACAAGAGGTTAAAGAATATATATTAGCTTTAACTCCAATATTTATTTTATCAATTTTTATGGTTTTAATAGGTTCGGCATTGTTATCAAATAATATAAAAAATGCTATATTTGGTTTTGAGCCTGAAGAGATTGCTCTATCACTTAGAGAAAAAGAAGCTATAATAAATAATATGATAGAGGGACTTATTGCTGTTGATAGAAAGGGACAAATTAGTCTTATAAACAGTAGTGCAAAGGATATATTGCAAATAAGAAATGAGAATGAAATTGATAAAGAAATAATACAAAATCTTTTAGAAACAATATATAGAAGAAGTAGAATAATAAATCATGAAATAAAGTTAAAAAACAACATTGTTATAATGGCAAATTTTTACACGTTAATTGGGGAGAATGGAGAAATACTTGGTGCTATTACAACATTCCAAGATCTAACAATAGTAAACAATATGGCAGAGGAATTAACAGGGGTTAAGGAATTAACTTGGAATTTAAGAGCTCAAAACCATGAGTTTATGAACAAGCTACATACCATATCAGGGTTAATTCAATTAGAAGAATATGATAAGGCTGTTGAATACATATATGAAACTAGCGTTAAGAGGGGATTAATTACTGATAATTTAAAAGGAATAAGAGAGGCTGCATTACAGGGGTTGATTTTCTCAAAATATAATAAGGCTGATGAGGCAAAGATTAAGTTTGAATTAGATGAAAATAGCAAATTAGATAAGCTTACATCATATATAATTCCTCAAGAACTTTTAACCATAGTAGGAAATCTCTTAGAAAACTCTATTGAGGAGCTTAGAGGTAAGGAAAATGGATGGATTAGTTTAAGTATTATTCAGGAAGAGAAAATAGTAATTGAAGTGAAAAACAATGGAACTCAAATAAATAGTGAGTTAAAAGATAAAATATTTAATATGGGATATAGTACAAAGGGTGAAAATAGAGGCTTTGGATTATATAATATAATTAAAATAGTTAATAATTGCAATGGAGATTTAGAGCTAACAAGCAATGATATTACAGTTTGGAAAATTACTATATAAGAAGGTGAACGTATGATAAGAATAATGATAGTTGAAGATGACCCAATGGTTAGAGAAATTAATATAAGGTTTGTTGAAAAGATAGGTGGATTTGATGTAATAGGTGAGGCTGATAGTATAGTAAAGGCTAAGGACATACTAGAAAATGAAGAGGTAGATTTAGTTTTACTTGATGTATTTTTACCTGATGGAAATGGAATAGACTTGTTAAAGTGGACAAGAGAAAAACAAATAAATACTGATGTAATTTTAATAACAGCAGAGAAATCAACAGGAGCGGTAGAAGAAGCATTAAAGTTTGGAGCTTTTGATTATTTGATTAAGCCATTCCAATTTAATAGGTTTAGTGAAGCTTTAAGAGGTTATAAGGAAAAGGTTGATTTGTTTGCAAATGTTAATAGTTTTAGTCAAAATAGCTTAGATGAATTTATATTAAAGATGAAAAATCAACCACCACAAGAGGATGAATTAAAATACCAAAAGGGTGTAAATATTAATACATATAATAAAATTATTGATTTTATTAAGAAAGCTAATGGGAGTAAAATGACTGCTGAGGATGTGGCAGATGGTATAGGACTTTCTAGGGTTACAGTTAGAAGATATCTAGAGAAAATGAGTGAGGGTGGCGTTTTAGAGATAGAGCAAGCATATGGTAAAATAGGACGACCAACTAATTTTTACTATATGAAATAAGAGCAAATTAATTGCTCTTATTTTTTTGACCAAAAAGACCAAAAAGAAATAAATGACCATAATATTGAATGAAACCCTTTTAATAAATATACTAAGTGTAACAAGAAAATGTTAAAAAAAACACAAAGTAAGGGGATAAATCATATGAAAAAAAGAGCGTTATCATTAGTTTTATCAGCTGCAATATTACTTCCAACAATCGCTATGATTGGTTGTGGAGGAAAAAAAGAATCAGCTGACATAGTTGTAATTGGTGCTGGAGGAGCTGGATTGTCAGCAGCGGTACAAGCTAAACAAGATGGAGCTGAAAACGTAGTAGTATTAGAAAAAATGCCAATGGCAGGGGGGAACACTAATAGAGCTACTGGGGGATTAAATGCTGCAGAAACAGATCAACAAGCAGCAAAGAACATTGAAGATACAATAGAAACAATGATTAAGGACACTATGAAGGGTGGATATGATAAAAACAATCCTGAATTAGTTAATAAATTAGCAAATGAAGCTAAAGATGCAGTTAAATGGCTTACAGATTTAGGAGCAGATTTAACTGATGTTGGTAGAATGGCTGGAGCTACAAATTATAGAACTCACAGACCTACAGGTGGTGCTGCAGTTGGAGCTCACTTAGTTGATACTTTAAAGGTTTCAGCTGAAAAGGAAAAGGTTGATTTAAGATTGTGGAATGAAGCTAAGGAAATAGTTTTAGATAAGGACGGAAAAGTTTCAGGCGTTAAGGCTACAAATAAAGAAGGAAAAGAATATACAATTAATGCAAAGGCCGTTGTTATTGCAGCTGGTGGATTCTCAGCAAATCAAGAAATGGTTGTTAAATATAAAGAAGATTTAAAAGGATTTGCTACAACTAACCATAATGGTGCAACAGGAGATGGTATTGTATTAGCAGAAAAAGCAGGAGCTGATTTTGTTGATATGGCAGAAATACAAACTCATCCAACAGTTGTTCCAGAAAAGGCTGTAATGGTTACTGAGGCTGTTAGAGGTAATGGTGCTATTCTTATAAATAAAGATGGTAAGAGATTTACAAACGAATTATTAACTAGAGATGTTGTTTCTAAGGCTATTTTAGAACAAAAGGACAAAGTGGCTTATTTATTCTTTGATGAAGGATTAAGAAAAAGCTTAAAGGCTACTGAAGAATATTTCAACATGGGATTAGTTACAGAGGGTGATTCAGTTGAAGATTTAGCAGCAAAGCTTGGAGTTGATAAGGCTACAATGGTTGAAACTGTTAATAAATATAACGCTGCAGTTAGTAGTAAAAATGATGGTGAGTTTAACAGAGATGACCTTCCAAGACAATTAAACGAAGGTAAGGTTTATGCAATTCCTGTAACACCAGCAGTTCACCACACAATGGGTGGAGTTAAGATAAATACTAATGCTGAAGTTGTTAATAAGGATGGAAATGTAATTCCTGGATTATTTGCAGCAGGTGAAATCACTGGTGGAGTTCACGGTGGTAACAGACTTGGTGGAAATGCATTAGCTGATATAGTTGTTTACGGTAGAACAGCAGGAAAGAATGCAGCAGCTTTTATAAAATAATATTAAAGTAAATGAGAGTTTTGAAGGTTTTAAATAGAGATTTTAACAAAAGGGAGAAATTAGATATGAAAAAAGTAGTTTCATTAATTGCAACAGTTGTTTTAACAGCAGGAGTTTTAGTTGGATGTGGTGGAAGTGGTAAATACACTGACGGTACTTATAAAGGAGAAGGAAAGGGAACTTCAGGTCAAATAAAGGTTGAAGTTTCAGTTGAAAAGGGAAAGATTTCAGAGGTTAAGGTTTTAGAACATAATGAAACAAAGACTTTAATTGATGGAGTTAAAGAAAATATGATACCTTCAATTGTTGAAAAGCAAGGAACAGAGGGTGTTGATACTATAGCTGGTGCAACTAATTCATCTAAAGGTGTTTTAGAAGCTGTTAATAAGGCTTTAGAAGGTGCAAAGAAATAATTTTTTATATAAAGGGTGGTGCTAAAAAGAGTGCCACTCTTTTTATTCTTTAGGAATAATCTTCATAATAAATTCACAGAGATAATAGATAATTTAGTTAATAGTGATAATATTAAAAGTATAGAGAGTAGGGGTATTTTTCCTACTTTCTATAGAATTAATAACTTTACTGAAACTAGAATATGAGTTATTATATTAAAAATATATGCAAGTTTTAACATATAGAGGAGGATATCAAAATGAATAATCCAATTGCTTTTGAAATAGGCAGTTTAGAAGTAAGATGGTATGGAATATTAATAGGTCTAGGAGTAGTTTTAGGATTTATATTAACATACTTTAACGCAAAAAAGAAAAAGCTATGCTTTGATACATTATTAGATGGATTTATTTGGGCTTTTCCAGCTGCATTAATAGGAGCTAGAACCTATTATGTAATCTTTGAATGGAGCTATTATAAGGACCATTTAGATCAAATATTAAATATTAGACAAGGTGGACTAGCTATTCATGGAGGACTAATAGGAGCATTTATTGCTGTATATATATTTACAAAGATTAAAAAAGTAAAC
>JBOFVP010000485.1:0-4822 GCA_051653165.1 Clostridium sp. | reverse complement strand
GAGCAGTTAGTAACTGTAGTGAATGAAGAATTAGGACATGGATTAAGTGTTAATAAGACTTGTGATAAATTAGGAATTAAAAAAACTACATTAAGAGATCATATGGGGCGGAATGGATATGAATATTACAAAGAACAACATAGATATGTTAAGACAACACAGGACACATTTGAGGGTAATGAAGAGTCTAAAAGTAGAGTTGTCAGACAAGATGTCACAGCTAGCAATAAAGGGGTTGTGACACAGTCAGACATTGTCACAGAGTTTCCTATACCGAGTTCAGATGTTGAGATTTTAAAGGAAATGATAGAGCAATATAAAAGACATAAATCAATGAATACTGTTCCTACTGGTTCAATAGTAGTTGAATTACCTCCAGAAGAGAATGGAGATTATAGAAAAACTCTAAGACTTAATAAAACTATATATCAAGACTTTGAGAAGTTTTGCAATAAGAATAAAGAGTTTACTATAAAGGAACTTGTAAGTCAGGCATTAAAAGAGTTTATTGAAAAGTATAGTTAAGTGTATTTATAGTAATTTTGTGTATAAGATTATAGTTGGACCAGGTTCTAATTCACGAATTAATTATTGAATTTCAAATAGGTATATAATACAATTGATTCATAAATTAAATTATGAAAAGGTGATAATAGATGGGTAAAGAAACACAAAAGGCTAAAATAGAGAGATTAGAAAAAGAATTGGATGATTATAGAGAGATATTAAGGAAACAAGACAAACAATTATACAGTATGGGTTGTATAGCTAATGAGAGCTTCGAGAAGGCTCCTAAATATAGAGAAATGAAAAGAACCATAGAAGAGCTTGAAGTCTTTAATAGGAGCTTAAAAAGAATGGTAGAAGATGAAGAAAGAAGAGTTAAGGAATTAAGAAATGCTTTATACTCTAAAGTTAAGGAAATAGAGGGCTTAAAAGAGCAAATAGAAAATGGTAATATAAGTCCTAATATTAAAAATTCAAGAGGAGCTGGCAGAAAGGCTAAATTTTCAGAGCAGGACAAGGAAACCATTAAGTTATATAGACTCCAAGGGAAAACAATTAAAGAAATAGCAGAAATGTATGAGTGTTCAGTTGGTCTTATTCACAAATTAATTAATGAATAGAATAAAAAAGACTATTTCGCAATAGGTAACGCGAAATAGTCTTTTTCTTTATTGAAATTTAGTATATATAAACTAAAAACGTTCATTTATTAAGTCTTGAACCTCTACAAATGGCTTAAAACCGTTGTATATATCAATTTCGCAAAAATTACTTTTAGCGAAATCGTTGATTTAAAATAGGCTTATTTGTGAGAAATATTTTGCTTAATATATAAAATCTAGAGTGATGCCTATAAAATTACTTTTGATTAACTCTACTATGAGTTTGAAGGAGTGTTTAATATTTTAAAAAAGTAAAAAAAAGGAAGGGGAATTATTTTTTGTGTGGAATATATAATAATGGAATTATATTTATATTATCATTTAGTACGGTATATAAATATATAAATCGTAGTAAAAAGAGGAGATGATAAAATGAAAAAATTATTATTAGCAGGCGTTACACTTAGCTTAATAGTTGGTAGTTGTATGTCGGCATCAGCAGCAGTATTCTTTCAAAAAACAAGTAATACTAGAAATCTTCCGGGAGCTGATAATTGGAACAGAGGGATTTATAGAGGTTCAAGTAACTATTATTTAGCCTACAGTTATTACTATAATAGTACACAATCACACACAGCTGGGGCATATATTGATGGTAAACTTAATAAAACTTCGGTAGTTTATGGACCAGGTACAACTGCCTGTATAAATTCAGAATCAAGATTAAGCTTTGCAGATGCATATTGTTCTGCTGCTGCACAAAATAATTCAGGTGCATGGATATATGTTAGGGATGAAGGTTATGGAGACTACCGTACATCATCACACTAAAATAAATCTTTAAAAGGGGGAGAGAGTATTGAAAAGAGCAATAACAGTATTACTTTTGTTAATTTCAATGTTCTCTTTTTTCATATTATTCAATGAAACAAAAGAAATCCAAAAGTCTAATATGAAAAATGCAGAACGATATTTAATAACTAGTAAAAAAATAATAATTCCTACATCTATTACATTATTAGATATAAAAGAACAATACAATTTGTTGGTAAGTGCTGCAAAGGAAGCAGAAGTTTCTATTTTTTTTAGTAGAATTGATCAAACAAATGAAAATGAGACCATAAAAAAATATATCTACTGCCAAGATGATAGTTATTTTAATGAATTTGTATTAGATTCAGGTAGATTATTGAATAAAAATGACATGGAGTCAGAGTTATTTATTTCAACGAATGATGTAGGTGATAAGAAGCAAATAGGTAAAATTATAACATTCAATAATAGCATATCAATGGAGATACATACACTTAAGTCTATGGTTAATGACGGTATGATATTAAATGGAGAGTGTATCATATCCGCTAATTCAATTGAAAATATGAATAAATTTACAAAAATTTTATGTGAAAGATTAAAAGTTGATAGTATACAGATTTCTAATATTGATAATATTTCTATTAATATTAAAGATAGTAAACTTCAAATTGGGGGTCTGTTTTTTATAATAATGCTTCTAATTTTTTACCATATATTAAAATCTTATAAAGCGATAGCAATAAAAAAGATGCTTGGATATTCTATATTAGATATTTGGAAGGAATACTTAGTAAATATTGTCAAAATAAATATATTGGTAATAATATTTACAAATATATTTATTAGTATCTTTGTATTTAAAGAGATTAATTCATTTTATTATAAATTTATTGCCAGCTTATTTCTAAAAGATTTATTATTTCTAGGTATACTTATTATTACAATTAGCATACCATTTTTGTACGCAAGAAATATAAATGCATCTGTAGCAATAAAAAATAGACAAGCACAAAAACAAATTATAATTTTTAACAATGTAGTAAAATGTATGTTAGCAATAGGTTTAATATATTTAATAAATATACAAGTATCTAATTATTCAAATATTAAACTTATATTTGATGGAACATATAAGCGTTGGGATAATGTTAGTAACTATGTTACTCTTAACTTTACTAGATTAGAAGAAAGTATAGTTTATTCTGATAAGTTTAGAGATGATTCAAAAGAAATCTATAAATACTTCAATGAGAAAGGGGCTATATTTGCAGATTTTAGTTGGTTCACAGACCTTATGAAGGCAAATAATAAAGAATTTCCTGTTTATAATAGGTTTTGTACTGTAAATCCTAATTATCTATTGGAAAACCCAGTTTATGACTTAGAGGATAAGCGGGTTTATGTCTCAGAGGATGATGTAAATTGGACAATGTTAGTACCTGAAAAATATAAAAATGATGAGCGTTCTATTAGAGAATATTCTCAATTATGGATGAGTGGATATGATGAAAAATTCAGAAAAGATATTAGAATTATATGGGTAAAATCCAATCAAAGATATTTTACCTACAATTTTGAAATTAATCCTTTGGAAGGAAATTATGTTATAGATCCAGTTATATTAATGGGAACTGAAAATGGAGGATTACCAGGTTGGAATTCTCAAATATTTAACGTGCAGGGAAATCCGTTTAAAGCAAAAATAGATGAGGGTAAATCGGCAGATGAGACAGTCAGACCTATAATAGATAAGTTTAATTATTCATCATATGGATTACAATTAAATTATGCAAATGAACAAGTTAAATCTAATTTTAATGACTATAAGGAATTGTTAATATGGTCAGTAATTTCTATCTTAATATTATTGACAACAATAATATTAGTTTTAGTACAAAACATATTTAATTTTTTCTATCAATATAAATTGTTACTCGCTGTAAGACATATACATGGTTATGATTTAGTTGAAAAATATTTTGAATACTATAGTATAGTAATAATAAGTTGGATTATAACTATAAGTACAGTAATGATATTTAAATTAGCACCTAAAGAATTGACTTCAATAATATTTCTTATTGGATTTTTTATTGAAATATTAATATCATTAATAATATTTAAATTTTTAGAAAAGAATGAAATTATGAAAAATCTTAAAAAGGTGGAATAAATATGTCTATTATAGAACTGAGAGGAATAACAAAATCATATGGAAATAAGAAGGTTTTAGATAATTTTTCAATTAATATAGAGAAAGGTGATTTCATTGGAATAACAGGAAATAGTGGAAGTGGCAAATCAACTCTATTAAACATAATTGGTTTATTAGAGTGTTTTGACAGTGGAGATTTAATTATTAATGGATATAAAAATATTAAAGTTAATTCAAACACGGCAATGAAAGTATTAAGATATGAGTTAAGTTATTTGTTTCAAAACTATGCATTAGTGGATAATGAAACGGTACTAGCTAACTTGTATTTAGCTATGAAATATATTAAAAAAAGTAAAAAGGAAAAGTTGATTATGATTAAAGAAGCTCTACATTCGGTAGGGCTAGATGGATACAATGACCAACATATATATCAGTTAAGTGGTGGAGAACAACAAAGGGTAGCAATTGCAAGATTATTATTGAAACCTTGTAAAATCATTCTTGCAGATGAACCAACGGGTTCTTTAGATGAAAATAATAGAAATGAAATATTGGAATTGTTGATTAGTTTAAACAAACAAGGAAAAACAATAATTTTAGTAACTCATGATGATTTTGTTGCAAGTAGATGTCAAAAACTTATTAGGATATGAAATTCTATGACGAGGAAGCATAATTTGCACCAAATATATATAGAGAGTATCCAAGTATAGAATTAAGAAATGCTTAAGAGTATAAT
>JBOFVP010000484.1:0-2832 GCA_051653165.1 Clostridium sp. | reverse complement strand
AATATTCTACTCCATTTAATGTAAAGCTTAAAAGATTCTCTCCTTCATAGTTGTAGTATATTTTATCTTTTCCATTCTCCTCATATACTACCTTATCACCATCAAGAATATACTTTGTCGTTGTACCATTAACTATTTTGATGTACTTATTCCACTATATTAGTAGATTTCCTATCTCCCTTCATTATTAATATTATGAATCTTATTATTCTATCTTTTTTTTATACCTTATATGACTTCTTGAAAGCTACATACTTTTTGCAGTAAGTTTTGATTTATTTATGCATCAACTAATTTTTTAAACACATTAACTTTATCTGTTAATTTTTCCATATGAAATCCTTCAATAGTTTTTAAAGCTTTATTAGTTGTAAACCACATGTTTATATTTTCACTTTCTCTTATAACAGCTTCTAATTCTTGACTATATTCTAAAGTTGATTCTACTCCAACAGATGAAATTATAATCTCATAAATATTGGATAACTCCGAAATAATATCTATAAGTTTATTATAAAACATTTCATTTTCAGCTATAATCGAATTAGAATCTAGATGTTGTAATTTTTCAGTATCTATCCATAAATTTGTTAAATAAATACCATTTTCCTTCTCAATTTGACATCCCATTTTAAATTTATTATTTGCATTTAATTGAATATTAGCTATTTTACCAACTTCAATATATTTACATACATTATCAATTTCTAATTCATAAATAACATTTGAGTATTCCCAATCATCAATAATTTCAATTTCATTTACTCCTATTTTTACGTTAAAACTCTTCTCCATTAGTATTAATATCTTATTAATATTAATATTTTTTGTACTTACTATATTTAAATCTAAGGTTGCTCCCATAATACTCCTCCATCATTTATTGCATTTGTAACTCTACTACTAGATACACCTAGGTACGTACTTATAAACTCTCCATTTGGCTTTACCCTTAATAAGTCATTTCCTCTAATATAAAGATATTCATCATTTACCTTATCATAAACTATTTTTTCTGTATTTTTGAAAATATCATTACTAAAATCTTTATACTCATTGTAATTTTTCATTTCTAGATAATCAGTTTTATGCTTACCCCATTTTTTCCTATTTGCTTACTTTCTAGATTTAACTCTTTTGGAGCTTTACTTATCCCCTCTTGGGGCAGAGTCTGTCTTTTTATTTTTAATGGCAGAGTTTAGTATTTTCAACCCTTACCACAGTTTTAAAACTACTTTTAACTACTTATCATTTTTTCTGTTATGTAGCTACTTTTTTTGACTTAATTTTCCTTAATATGTTAATCTTATTTTATCATGCTACTTCTTTTATTTCTATATTAGTATTATACATAAGCAAAAAAATACCGTTGTAATTGAAGTTTTGATATTTCAGTTACAACGATATTTTCTTATACTTTAGGTTGAAAAGGGGGATAGGTGGCAAAGATTTTAGAAAGTATTTTTAGTTTCATCAACTAGCATTTACTTTTCAATTTTATCTACCACTCTTCCCCCTTTGCCCCTATTCACTACATTATTTAGATTATGCAATAAATTATCTATTCTAATTACTATAGTTATATATAATCTCTGTTAACTTAATACTATGCATTCTATTATTATCTAACTTTACAGTTAAATATTAAAATAATATCCATTAAATTTTATACTATAGATTTTCTTTTCAAGTTAAAAATATCTATATCTGCTTCCTCAAATTTTGTTTCTAATGCATCCCATCCATTATCTATAGCATACTCTTTTTCTTCATTTGAAATTGGAATAATTAATAACCATGCTATCTTCCTATCTTCAAATTCAATAGTTTTAAATCCCTCCCATAAAAAAGGATTCATTAAGTAAATATGCTTCATTTCACAATCTTTAATATGCTGTGTTATTACATTTTGAATAATATGCCCATATCCACAATTCTCCCTTTCCATTATTTCAAAGGCAGTAGTAGATAATATATTCGCAAAGAACTCTTCTTTTTCATCACACGCCCCTATTAATTCTACTCTTAATTTTTTATTATCACTTAACATTCCTATATCATACTCTGATAAACCAATAGTTGCATAGGAAATCACCCCAGGGTATGGTCTATCTACACATGATAAAATATCTACATTTTTTTTATCTTTTTCATCCCAATAACGATAAACCTGTGGTTTTCCTCCTATTGCTTCAAGTTCCTTTTTTGCTATTATCTTATTAATATCCATATTTATCTCCTTATCAGTTTCCAAAATAATTATCAGTTAAATCTTCACCCTTATGCCCCCTGTTTGAACTAGGTAATTCAGGTGTATAGTGGTCTGGATTATTATGTTCATCTAAGAATTGTTTTCTTGGTATTCCTCTTTCTTCAGCACTTTTCTTATGTTTTCTAAACTCTAATCCTGGTTTATGTCCCATATCCCAAGGTTCAGATTTATCCATAACCTTTTTTGTTAATGGGTCAATTACATCACCATTAGCATTTTTGGCATTATCCCAAACTTTATCTCTAACTCCTTTTCTAAATCCAGATGGTCTTTTATACGAAATAGGGTTACTCGCCCCTTTAACACTTCTACCTAATGTTGGTTTGTAACTTCCTCCTCGTGGAGCTGCCTTAATATTGATTCCTACACCATTTGCACTCCCACCTGATAAAGGTCCTCCACCACCATGGCTTCTTCCTAAAGAACCTCCGCCACCAAACATTTGAAGATTAGTTAACCAATCTATAAACTTATATCCACTTGGATCATATTTATTGATTGGATCATTATGGCAATATGCATACATATTATGAGATAGTAATTCTCCCTTTTCTCCTAAT
>JBOFVP010000483.1:0-20369 GCA_051653165.1 Clostridium sp. | reverse complement strand
CAAGTGAAATTGGTGAGTTTGATTATTTAGGAGATACCTATGGAGTAAAAATAATTACTTCTGCTAATTCAGGAGATATTACATACTGCTTAGAAATAAATGATGATTATCCAAAGTCTAATCATGAATATTCCTCACTAGGTACTTCAAGTGAAGAAATTTCAAAGTTACTTGATATTTCATACCCTATGATTAGCTTTAATGAAATGAATGTTGATAATACAAATGAAGCATATTTAGCAACACAAATTACAATGTGGGCAATTGTAGAGGACTTTGATGTAAATAAAATTACAACAAATAATAAGAATACTCAAAAAGCTATTAGATCATTATATAAGAAGGTTAAGGAGAATCCAACTTCTAAAAGTAAATATCCAACATTTACTCCAAATAATAAAAAAATTCAAGATTTAGTAATGGTTAAACAAGAGGTTTCTAGACCAGATCCATCTGAAGAATTAGAGTCAAAACCAAATCCACCAACACCAACTCCGACTCCAATACCTGATCCTATTGAGGATAATAAAAATAAAGATAATGAAAATAAGGTTAATGAAAAAACTAACCCTGTAAAAACACCAGAAAAAATTAGTGAATTAGGATAACTAAAAATAAGGCTTCCATATAAAGTTAGGAAGCCTTATTTTAAATATATTCTATAATTGTTTTCTTATAAAGCTGTACTTTTCTACTTCAAAAGGCATTTTAATTTTAAAAATCATACCTGGATGTTTACAATCCTCTATTTCATTTCCCTCTTCATCAAATAACTCTAAAACTTTAAATTCATCTAATGGAGCTTGTGGTGATAAAACTGAAACAACATCATTTAATACAAACTTATTTCTTTGTCTACATGTTGCAATCCCCGTTGACTTATCATAATCAAGCACTAATCCTACAACATCCCATTCTCTAATATGGTTATTTGTATGGTATATTAACCCCTCTTCCTTTGGTTCATCAAAGAAGAATCCTGTATGGTATATTCTATGACTTACTTTATACATTTCATCAAGTATTGTTTGTGGTAAGCTGTAATTTTCTGGATCTTCTAAGTATAAATCAATTGCCTTTCTATATGCATTAACAACTACGGCAACGTAATATTCACTTTTATTTCTTCCCTCTATTTTTAAAGATGAGATTCCAGCTGTCATTATTTCAGGAATATGTTCAAGTAAACATAAATCCTTAGAATTCATTATATATGTTCCATGTGAATCCTCTTCAATTGGGAAGTATTCACCTTTTCTCTTCTCCTCAACTAGTGAGTATTTCCATCTACAGCTTTGAGCACAAAAGCCTCTATTTGAGTCTCTATCTCTTCCTGCCATAAAGTTTGAAAGTAAACATCTTCCAGAATATGAAATACACATTGCTCCATGAACGAATACTTCTAGTTCTAAATCCTCTGAAATATTTTCTCTAATTTCCTTTATCTCATTAAGGGAACACTCTCTTGCTAAAACTATTCTTTCAGCTCCAAGGTCCTCCCACATATTACAACCTTCATAATTTATTGTATTTGCTTGAGTACTTATGTGTATTGGTAATTTAGTATATTTCTTTACCATTCTTAATACTCCAAGGTCTGAAATAATAACTCCATCAACCCCAAGCTTATCTATTTCAATTAAATATTCTTTTAACTTCTCTAAATCCTTACTTCTTGGCATTACATTTACTGTACAATATATTTTTTTCCCTCTTTCATGAGCAAACTCTACCCCTTCTTTTATATCATCAAAGGTAAAGTTTTGAGCAGCACCTCTTAATGAAAATGCTTCTCCTCCAAAAAACACAGCATCTGCACCATATAAGAATGCAACTTTTAACTTCTCTAAGCTTCCAGCTGGAGCTAATAATTCTGGTATTTTAAATTTCTTGTTCATTTAATCTTCCTCTTCTAACTCGATTTTCTTTAGTCATGGACTATTTTATCATTTTTATAGATAAAAGCAAATAAACATTGTATATTAATTTGCTTTAAAGTTATAAATTGGCTTAATAACTTTTATATCTTCCACAGTCTCATGAATATTATTTAGTATTTCCTCCATTGGTTTATATACCATTGGTGCCTCATCTATTGTTCTATAATTAACTGAAGAGGTAAATATACCTTCCATTGATTTTTCATACTCTTCAATATCAACAACCTCACGAGCTCTACTTCTACTCATTATTCTTCCAGCCCCATGGGGTGCAGAATTATTCCACTCCTCATTTCCCTTGCCATAACACAATATACTTCCATCCCTCATGTTTATTGGAATTAATAAACGCTCACCCTTTTTAGCAGATATACTTCCTTTTCTAATAATATTATCTTCAAAGTTAATATAGTTGTGTATGGTTTCAAAGCTCTTGAACTCTAGAAGAGAACTATTAAATGACTTTTGCAAAATTATCTCCGCCATTGTTTTTCTATTTTCACTTGCATACTCTTGGCATATTTTCATATCATGAAGATAATCCTCTCTATACTTCCCAGTTAAAAAGCAAAGTTCTTTAGGGAATTTAGGACTTATTCCATCATACTTACTCTTAAGCTTTTTTAAAACCTCTTGAATATCCTTTCTTTTTCCCTTCTTTTTATACTCCTCAATTATCTTCTCTTTATTACTATAATATTCCTCCATACCCTTACACATATCAATTGCCAGTTTTTGATAATATTCTGCTACCTGTTTACCTAAATTCCTACTTCCAGAGTGTATAATTAAATACTTATTTAAATTATTATCACAATCAATTTCTATAAAATGATTCCCCCCACCTAAGGTACCAACACTTCTTTCAATTCTCTTCATATCCTTAAGTTCTCTGTAGCACTTCAGCTCTTCAATTCTATGAAATTTTCTCTTTATTCTTTCATGGGTTGAAACTCCAGATGGTATGTATTTTCTTATAGTTTCATCTATTTCTTGTAAATTTAATTCTATGTTTCCAAGTTCAACAGTTAACATTCCACATCCTATATCAACACCAACAATATTAGGAATTACCTTATCCCCTAAATTAGCTGTAAATCCAATTACACATCCTGCACCAGCATGACAGTCAGGCATTATACAAACACTACAACCTTCTGTAAAGCTTTGATTGCATAAGTTATAAATTTGAGAAATTGCTTCCTGTTCTATATTATCAGTAAATACCTTGGCTTTAGTATACTTACCTATAATTTCAATCATTATTCTCACCTCTTCTACTATTTTTTATTTATTATATGAACAATCACATATAAGTATTAACTTTATATGTGATTGTCACAAATATATTTATAAGTTATTTATTTCATAGCTCTTGCAACATCAACAATGTCGTATATATCAATTATATTATCATTATTTCTATCACACTCTGCATCAAAACCAATATCACCTTTTTTCATATTATAACAAGCAGCTACTCTCGCTAAATCCATAATATCAACAGGTGGTACCTCTACTTCTACAGGCCCTAAGTCCTTCAAAATAAGATTATTTGTACCTGGTAATAATCCATATCCTGTATGCCATATCAGCTCATATCTCTGACCTTTATATACAACAATATCACCAGTTACATAGTTCTTTGTTGGATCATAATTATCCTCTTCAATAATTACTGGGTATCTTACTCTAACCTTACTCTTAGCAGTTCTAACCCCACCTTTTGAGTCTGTAACTGTATAAGTTAATTCATAAATCCCTGGTTTTCTAAGATTTATATACCCTGAAACCTTAACTTTACTAGTTAAATCTCCATCTTCTTTATCGAAGGCTGTAATACCCTTCATAAAATCAAAAGACTCTCCAATAGTAACCTATTGATTTTTAACACCCATAATCATTGGAAGATAGTTTCCATTTTCTATCTTTTCTTCATCTGAATTATCCCCAATTAATGTTTGCTTTGACATTTCTCCAGCAGCAGGATACATTCTTTCAGTTATAAATACCTTAACTAAACCATCTAAATTCTAAAGCTTTTGGCTTGTTTTAAGTGTATAGGTTCTACTGTTTCAATAGCTATAATTACTCTATTTATTTTATTTAACTACATCGCATAAAATTTCAATATTATTTTCTTGATCTAATGGATATTTGTTTGTAAGCACCACAATATCACATAGTAAAAGACTTATTTTCTTTTCTCCATAAGTCACTGATTTTTCCTTAAATAAAGATGATGTAATGTTATATATTTTTTGAGTTATTATTAATAGATTTTCTGATAACTCTTTAGAATTTAATAAATAATTTGCTCCAAAGCCTTTTCTATTTGTTATGTCATAATATAAGGTTCTTATTATTTCTCTTTTTTTATCATCATCATTATTTTCATTATCCATGATTTTACTTATTTTAATAAAGGTTTCTTCCCAGCTTTCATTTAAAACTTCAATAAAAATTTCTTTTTTATTTTCATAGTAATTATATAATGTACCAATAGAAACACCAGCTTTTTTTGCAATTTCCTTCATTTCTACGAATTCATATCCATTATCACTAAACAATTCTAATGCTGCTTTAAATATATTTTCTTTAGCCTTTTTAATTACCTTTGGCATAATCCACCTCTTTTCAATAGAAATAACACTTCATATTATCTATTATTAATATATATTCTGTCAATAATTCAAAACTTATAATTATATACTCTAGAATAAAATCCGAATTTTATACAAAATATCTATTTTTTAGTATTTATAGATTTTTTTGTTGATTTTAATTTAAATTTGAATTATAATTAAAGTACACTATCAACAAGCTCCCCTATGCTTGTTGAAAATTATTATGATGATCTCCTTTTCATCATAGAAATCTGGGTTGCACATTTGTGTGACCCATTTTTATTGTCTTTAAATAATTCTAATAATAACTCAATTAGCATATATATTATATTAGGATTCACTAGTCTAAATTTATTATATTAAATAAGGAGGTTGTAATGGAGGCTTCACCATACACCATATTATCTATCCTTTTTTTATTCATCATAGCTATTGATATAATAGTGCTATACATAAAAAAAGTTTTCAATAAATTTAACAAAAAAGAATTATTTTTCATTCCATCTTTTGGGGCTATTTTTCTTATTTGTGTTACTGGATTTATTGTTGGAGTGGCATTAAATAAATTATTTGATACCTCCCTTGAAGGAATGTTTTTCTACTTAAGTTTTATTATAATGTTATTTGTAGACTTTATAACAAAATCAATATTTGTTTATACTAAAGATTATATTAGCTTTAACTTAAGAATTTTAAAACTAAAAGATGTAACTGATATACAGCTAAAAGAATATAAATATATTTCAAAAATTATACTAATAACAGATTCTTCAAGCTACACTCAATATATTCTAAGTTACCAATTAAACAAATTTAATGAAACAGTTACTGAATTTAACTTTTTAGATGGGGAAATAAGTTAATATTTAATTGCATAACATATATTCATTATGATAAAATATTTAGTAGACATAAAACATTTACATAGGAGGTAAGGTATGGATTTATTTATGTTAGCTGGTCTAGCTTTATACTTAGCCTTTTCTGGGCTTTTTGGCTATACTATTTATAAAACTGTATTTCAAAGAAAGGGTGAAATAAAAGCTAAGTTTTTTGCAATGAGACCATTTTCCGTTCTTATTTTAATTATTCAATTACTTTTACTGTACATTGCATATTTTAACTTAGTTTATGCAGATGAATTTCTTAGAAAAATATTAGGACTTGCTATAGGATTACCATTCTTAGGTATATCAGCTTCCTACTTCTTTGCAACTATATTACCTGAGTATATGTATTTTGGTAATAAGGTTATTGATTTAAAGGAAGTTAAAAAAGTTTATCCTGATGAAAGAAAGAAATCTGTAAAACTTGTTATATTATTTAATAATGGTAAAAAAACAGCACTATTATTTAGCAAAAAACATTACCCTGAAGTAAAATCATTTTTTGGTAAAAAAGTTAAGAAGTAAGTATTTGTAGAATAACACCACAGTATTAAACTTGTGGTGTTTTACTTTATCTTATATAATAACCATTAATATATTTATCTTTATCATAAATAATTTCTATTCCATTAATCATTAAATTCTCTTCTTTGTTAAAGACAAAGGATATGTCATTTATAATTACATTTTCATCCTCTTCCCCTTTGAAGCTTGGGAAAATTTCATAGGCAGGTTTTCCACACCCTCTAAACACCTTAATTCTTATGTTATTTTCACTAGAATTATTTAACAGATTTTGTAATTCATATTTTGTTGTTTCACTAAATATAATGTTCATAATAATACCTCCATTCTATTTTTTACTAATAAAATTATTGCCTTTTATGTAAAACCTCCAAGGAAACTCCTTAGCCTCTTCAGCGTAGTCTATTCCAATTCTTGTTGTTTCAACTATTTCAAATCTTTCATCAGATCCATATTCTATATATATGTCATCACTATCTATAAGATTTATATAATTATCACCCTTAGTAATTGAGTAGGCAAGACAAAGTTTTGATGGTCCATTTGATATATTATATATATCCTTCTTTTTACTTTCTATTATATCCTTTTTAAATCTTTTTGAAAATAAATACTCTACTTCATTGAGAGGTTCCACCCCTCTAATTAAAACCCCTTCTGCAACTCCTTTTTTACCTGCAATAACATTAAAACAAAAATACTTTCCATAAATAAAATACACATAAGCTATGCCACCATCTTCATACAATGGTTTAATTCGCTCAGTAACTTTGTTCGGATATGCATGACAAGCCTTATCAATAGCACCAATATATGCCTCAGTTTCAACAATTTTACCCTTTAAAAGTTTACCATCAACTTTTCTAACTAATATTTTCCCAAGTAAAGCTTTTGAAAGTTCTAATGCATTAGCCTTATAGAATTCACTCTTCATTCTCAAAAAATCACCTCTTGTACTAATATTACTACTACAATAAAACAATGGCAAGGAGTCTTTAGAGTTAACTATTATTTACTAAATAATAGAAAAGTTCTAGCTCCAATTTGATAGAACTAGAACCTTTATATTTACTCTCTGTGTAATAGTTTATGTGCAACTTTTGAATTAGGTTTCTCTAAGTATTCCTCATAAATACTCTTAATAAAAGGATTTTCATGACATTTTCTATAAGTTGATTCCTTATCTATTTTATAAATACTATTCATTCTACCACTTAATCTCTCTCTATTCCCTTTAATAAATGGTTGTCCACCACCGTCTATACATCCTCCTGGACACGCCATTATCTCAATAAAATCATACTCACATTTCCCAATAACTAAGTCATCTAATATAGGCTTAGCATTTTTAAGGGAACTAATTACTAAAACTTTAATAATATCTCCATTTATATTAATTGAAGTTTCCTTTATACCCTCAAGACCTCTAACCATATTAAATTCTAAAGTTTTAATTTCTTCTCCACTTGCCCACTCTACTGCTGTTCTAAGAGCCGCTTCCATAACTCCTCCAGAAGTTCCAAATATAGCTCCTCCACCTGAAGCTACCCCTAAAGGATTATCAAACTCTTCTTCATTTAAATTAACAATGTCGATACCACTTTCTACTATTAATTTCGCAAATTCCCTTGTGGTTAATACGTAATCAACCTCTCCCTTTAAATCCTCCCACTTAGATTCCCCCTTTTTTGCTATACAAGGCATAATAGAAATACTTACTATATTTTCTCTATTTATCCCTAGCTTTTTAGGTAGATAATTTTTAGCTACAGCCCCAAACATTTGTTGTGGGGACTTACAACTTGATATATATTTTTTTAAGGATTTATAGTTCTTTTCCCCATATCTAACCCAAGCAGGACAACAACTTGTTATTAATGGAAGATTCTCCTTTTTTGAGTATCTTTCTAAGAATTCACTTGCTTCCTCCATAATAGTTAAATCTGCTGAGAAGTTAGTATCATATACTCCATTAAACCCTAGTAGCTTTAATGCTTTAACAATCTTACCAGGCGTTATTTCATTCATAGTAACATTAAACTCTTCACATAATGCCACTCTAACAGCGGGCGCTACCTGAACAAGGGTATACTTATCAACCTCTCCTAAAATATTACTTACCTCTTTATAGTCCATTTTTTCAGTTAATGCTCCAGTTGGGCATACTGCTACACACTGTCCACAATAAGTACAATTACTTTCACAAATGTTAGAATTAAAAGCTGTACCAACCACAGTATTAAATCCTCTTCCAATAGGAGTTAAAATATTTGTTCCTTGAACATCAGAGCATGCAGTTATACATCTTCTACAAAGAATGCACTTATTCATATTTCTAGTAAAGCAAGGGTTAGAATCATCAATTTCAACAGTGTTTTTCTCCCCTTCATATTTGTAAGAATCAACACCAAGTTCACCAGCAAGTCTCCTAAGTTCACAATTCATATTTCTATCACATTTTAAACAGTCATTTGTGTGATTAGACAGTAGCAACTCTACTATTGTTTTTCTTGCTTCCTTAGCCTTTTTTGAGTTTGTTTGGATGTTCATACCCTCTCTACACATTTCTGAACACGCCACTGCTAATTTTTCAGAACCAACAACCTCCACAACACAAACCCTACAAGTACCCTTACAATTTTGAGAGGTTCCATCTATCATTTTCATATGACAAAGAGTTGGTATATTAATATTAATTAGCTTTGCAGCTTCTAATATTGTTTTCCCTTTTTCCACCTTAACATTAACTCCATTTATTTTAATATTCACGGCTTTTTCACCTCCTATTTAGTTATTATTGCTTTAACTGGACAATTCTCAACACATACACCGCATTTTATACACTTAGCTTGATTAATTTTATGAACTTCTTTTACTTTCCCTGAAATACATTTTACCGGGCAATTTCTAGCACATTTTGTACACCCAATACATTTATCTAATATTTCATATTTAATTAACTTCTTACAGGTTTTAGAGCTACAACTTTTATTAATTATATGCTCCTCATACTCATCAATAAAAAAATTCAAAGTTGATAACACAGGATTTGGAGCTGATTCTCCAAGACCACACAATGAAGTTTCTTTAATTACCTTACAAAGTGTCTTTAATTTATTTATATCCTCTATTTCTCCATTACCTGAAGTGATTTTTTCTAATATTTCAAGAACTCTTTTATTACCTATTCTACAAGGAGTACATTTTCCACAGGATTCCTCAACTGTAAAGTCCAAATAAAACTTTGCAATATCAACCATACAATTGTCCTCATCCATTACAATCATTCCACCAGATCCCATCATAGATCCAATTTCAGTTAATGTGTCATATTCAATTGGCAATTCTAAATAGCTTTTAGGAATACATCCACCTGATGGTCCTCCTGTTTGAACAGCCTTAAACTCCTTATTATCTTTAATCCCTCCACCTATATCATAAATAATCTCCTCTAAGGTTAATCCCATTGGAACCTCAACTAATCCAACATTATTTATTTTACCTGCTAAGGCAAAAACCTTTGTTCCTGAACTTCTTTTTGTTCCAATTGATGTATACCAATCTGAACCATTTAATATTATTGGATTTACATTTGCAAAGGTTTCTACATTATTAACATTTGTAGGTTTTAACCATAAACCATGTTCAGATGTTCTTGGTGGCTTCATAGTAGGCTCTCCTCTATGACCTTCAATAGAATGAATTAAAGCAGTTGCTTCACCACACACAAAGGCACCAGCACCATATTTTATTTCTATATCAAATGAAAAATTAGACCCTAAAATATTTTCCCCAAGCAACCCTCTTTCCTTTGCTTGCTCTATTGCTATTTTCAATCTATTTACTGCTAAAGGATATTCAGCTCTAATATAAATAAATCCTTTGTTTGATCCTACAGCATATCCACAAATAGCCATAGCCTCAAGTACAGAATGAGGGTCCCCCTCAAGTATACTTCTATCCATAAATGCTCCTGGATCTCCCTCATCTGCATTACAAATTACATACTTAATATCATCCTTAGAATTTTTTGTTGCATTCCACTTTCTACCTGCTGGAAATCCTCCCCCTCCTCTTCCTCTTAAGTTAGCATCTGTTACTATTTTAATTACCTCATCAGCATTTAATGAAGATAACACCTTTCCTAAGGCTAAATAACCATTTCTCCCTATGGTTTCTTCTATGTTTTCTGGGTCTATAACTCCACAATTCCTTAATGCGATTCTTAATTGCTTTTTATAAAAAGGTATGTTTTCCATGGAATCAATTTTTTCGTTAGTTTCTGGATTTTCGTATAATAACCTCTCTACAACCTTACCATTTATTAAATGGCTTTCAACAATCTCTAAAACATCTTCCTCTTGTACTTGAATATAAAAGGTTTTATCAGGCATGATTTGTACTATTGGTCCCTTTGCACAAAATCCAAAGCATCCTGTCATAACAACCTTTACCTTTTTACTTAACCCATTATCCCTTATGCCATCCCTTAGTTTTTCTATAACCCTATCAGAATTAGAAGCCTTACATCCTGTACCACCACATACTAAAATATGTCTTTCCACTATATTAGATAAACTTTTATCCTCTACTCTAATAGCTAAATCTTTTTTATAGTCTTCCTTTAACTTTAATAATTCATTATAACTTTCAATTCTCCCCATAACCTACTCCTTGTACTCACCTAAAACTTTCTTAACATCATTTTTAGTTATCTTTCCATAAATCTTATCATTTATTGTAACTACAGGAGCAAGTCCACAGGCTCCTACACATCTTAAAGTATCTAAGGTGAATAATCCATCCTGAGTAGTTTCACCAGCTTTTATATTAAGCAGTTTTTCAAACTCACTTAATACCTCTCCAGCACCTTTTACAAAGCAAGCTGTACCAGTGCATATGCTAATAACATATTTCCCCTTTGGCTCTGTTGTAAAATAAGAGTAAAATGTTACAACGCCATAGATTTTTGATAGTGGTATTTCTAATTTAGTGCTTATATACTCTAGGGTTTCCTTACTTAAATATCCATATAGATTTTGGGCTTGGTGTAATACAGATATTAGAGCACTTTCCTTTTGTGTCTGCATATTTATAAATTCTTCTAGCTTACAAAATTTTTTGCAGTCTTTACACATTTAATCACCTCTGTTTTATATGTTATATAGGTAAATTGTCAGAATTTTCTATAATTAATTATACTATATGTTTTCTATAATATAATTATAATTAAAAAAATAAAGATGGAACGCAATTTTAGCGTTCCATCTTTATGAATTATTATTAAAACATGCCTTCGTTATCATATTTAAAACTCATTAACTCTTGTTCATCAATATCTAGTGCTTCACATGCTTCTTTAAAAGTACATCCATTTTCATCAATGAATTTTGCGATATATGCATCTATACCCATTGGTGCTGAATATAAATCCATACCTATCACCCTCCTTTAACACAAAATTATCTTTCATATGTGAATGATATTACTTAATATATGTGTTTTATTCGGTTTTTATACATTGATGATTTAAGCATAAACTTTGTTTTAAGAACTATAGCCCTATTTTTCTAAGTAAATCTTCCCTAAGCTTAATATAATGACTAAAGACCTCATCACTATAAAATATTTGTTCTCTTTCAAAATAATCCACACACATTAACTCACTACTTCTGTCTAATATATCAATTTTATAATCCTCACTATTTAATTTTAAGGGTATTTTACCAATAAACTTGTCTGAAATAGTATAACTAGAATTTTGTTTATCAATAAATTTCAACTTTTCATTGAAATTTTCCTCTGATAACAATAGTATATAATCCTTATTCTCCTTCATAGGTATTACCCCATTATATATTATGAAATATCCATCAATATCATCTTCTTTATTCTTATAATCATTTTTAACATTTAGAAACACCTCTTCATGAACATAAATATACTCATCACAAGCCCCTTTGTATTTCTTATCAACCTTAAATTCCTTTAAGATGCTTCCCTGTAAAACTCTTTCAACACCTGTAGGTTTTCCACTAACAATTAAATCAGTATTATGATATATGTCCTCACTTTCATAATACTCTCTATCTTCTAATAGACCATTATTATTAAGTATATATGAATGATTATTATCCATAACATAATCATAATCGATATCAGTAACTTTTCCCGTTAAGTAAAGTCCTGTTATTGTAACTCCAACTGTTAAAAGTACTATTAAAATGAAGAAGTATTTAGTTAGCTTTGTCATTACTATCACCTACAACCCTTAAGCTTCCCGATACCATTTCTAATTTAATATCTGAAAGTTCATTTATATCATCCTTATTGTGACTAGCTAATAATATAAGAGCACCTCTTTCCTTTTCTTTTTTTAAGATTTCCCTCACATTTTTTATTGAAACATCATCTAATCCATTTGTAGGCTCATCTAGAATAATAATATCTGGTTTTTCCATTATAGCTTGTGCAATACCTAGTTTTTGCTTCATACCTAATGAAAATTTTCTAACCTTCTTATTATCCTTGGGATTAAGTCCAACTAATTCTAAAGTTTTATTTATTTCTTCATCACCAATTAGATTTTTAATCTTTGAAAGTTGCTTAAGATTCTCATAAGCTGAATATTCTGGCCAAAATCCTGCACTTTCAAGTAGAATCCCACAAGATCTTGGAAAATCAATATCCTTTCTTAAAACCTCATTATTTATCTTAATTTCTCCTGAATCTATTTTAATTAATCCTGATAAAGCCCTAAAGAACATAGTCTTTCCAGAACCATTTCTCCCAAATATTCCATATATCTTTCCAGATTCAAAGTTTCCGTTTACATTTCTTAGTATTTCATTCCCCTTTTTTATAACATCTACATTTGAAATTTCAATAGTAATCATTAATACCTCTCCTCCATTATAATATTTCCATGTTTTTTCCTCTGTATATGGATAAAAGAATAAATATAATAATAAGTGTAATTATTATTACAACTCCCATCTCTACACTATAGGAATCTATAAATCTACTAAAATTGTCTATTGATCTATCACAATATAAAACATCCTTAATTGATATAATATTTTGTGAAAAAGGCAAATACTTAATAACTTCACTTTTATTTTGAATACCTGCAACAACAATTATTAAATTAGCAATTACAGCCATTATTACTACTGCATAACTATAAATATAATCGCAAAACATACTTCCAAATCTTATAATTACAACTATTAAATAAGTAGTTAATATACTCAAAATTAGAGCAACCATACTTATGGTGAAAAGATCTATAAAGCTTGAAACTCTATATCCATAAACTCCAGCCCCTAAGAATATTAATCCATAAAGAAATAAATAATATAGTATAATTTCAAATAACTTTCGAACTAAGATATTCTTTACCCATTTACTTCTTTTATAATTTCTTGTAAATATATATGGACCAAGCTTCTTAATATCCATACCCTTATCATCTGAGAAAATATAGGCAACATACAATACATGAATAATATTAACTGATACAATTTCAACTACATTGGTTGAATATGGTATATATCCAAATATAAAGATAAAAACATTTTCAATACTTTTATAGTCATCTATATTTCTTAATGTTTGATTAAACGCAACAAATATTATTATAAATCCAATAAAGCTCTTAACAAATAATTTTGTTATGTTATTATCCATCTTTCTATAAATAAATCTCCATAAATCACCAAATAAATTTAACAATGAAGTATTTATTACTGTAATTATTATAATTATAATTATTAATATATATCTATTTATAACTTCGTGACTATCTATATACCTGTCAGGAGATAAAATATTAAAGATTGTGAACATATTATTTTTCAGGCTAATTATTACTCCATAAGGTATATAAATTATGGCTAAGGTAATAAGATTAGCATAAATAACCCCTTTAAGAAGTACATAAATAATTCCAAAAATAAGTGAGATACTTGCGAAAAATATTATCTGTCTTACTGTATGACTCATAACAGTCATAAATAAATTACCCTTAATTTTTAGACCTAAACCTAGAATTATAGTTGGTATATTAGTAATTAAAAATATTATTGCAAAGGATTGAAAGCCTTCCCTAGTTATTTCATTAATTATACCTTTTATACTTGAAAATCTTGTAATTACACTTTCCTTCTTGAAGTAAGAGAATATATTTGATAATTCATAAAGTATCATTATAATCCCTATACCTCTTTCATAAAAGTTACATATGGAAAGTATATAATAATCATTAAAATATTCAATTCCAATATTTTTAAGACTACTCTTATTAATTATTTGAATTATAACAATTAGCACAAGAAATATACCTCTTAAAATTGTTTTTTTATGTTTCTCCATACTTAAAATCCAATTAATCATAGCTTATCCTTCTTTATCCCTATTCTAGTTAAAATAATAGTAATAGTTAAAATTATTAGGGTTATTAAGATGAAATTAAAAACTCCACTGGTGAAACTATATCCAAAGCCCTGTTGTATTAATCTTATTGATGATTGATTTAAAAAGTTATCTGCTAGAAAAACAGAAATATACTCACAAATATATACTCCTATAAAGATCAAATAGTTTTTCACTCTTATTACTAGAAATATAGAAAAGGTTAGTATAGCTAATAATGCTGCATAAATAGAATTTATTGAAATTAATATCATTTTAGCCAATATAGGCGAATTATCCATAGAAACAGAAAAGACATCTATATAGTTTGTATACCCTCTAAATACTGGTGTTCCATTTGTTCCTGCAATTCCAACATTATTAAATATAACATAGCTAATAATCTCATTAAGTCCAAGAGTTATAAATACAGTTAAAAAAGCTACTATTCCACAAACTATTATTTTACTAATTATATATTTAGTCCTCCCAGCTCTTATGTATATGGCATTAAAAACTCCATTTTGTTTTTCAAGGTAAAATGAATCTGAAAATATGAATATTGATATTAATGGAAGAATTAATAGGTATATAAAATAAATTTGCCTTCCCCCACCAAATATTCCAAATAAAATCCCCATATATTCTACCCTTGGTATATTACTTCTAAAAACATCTTCACAGTTTTTTAGTGATAATATAATATTACCCATAGACAAAATAAAAAATAAGAAAAATGATACTTTAAACCTATTGCCATTCAAGCAATTTTGCAAGTCCATTTTTATAAGCTTTAACAAATACAATCCCCCCTTATATTACCCTCCATATTTTATTAAATTAATATTAATAAGTTAATCTTACCATTTGTTACATATTTTTCAAATATCAAAAAAAAAAAAATACCAATAATCCTTCGACAATATTTGAATTACGTTGTTGTAAATTCATAATAATTGTCTAATTAACTTGGTACTTGAACTTTTTTATTTAATTTCCTTATTTGAAGGTTACATTACTTATCTCTTTAATAAGCTTTATCTCCAAACTATCTAAAAGATTTAATATTTCAGAGTTTTTTTCTTCTATAATATCTAAAGCCTTTAAAATAGAATTCTTAAATTTAACAACCTTTTTCTTACTACTTCTAATATCCCCTAAAACAGAGAAGTCTGTAAAAATATTATCACAACACATATCGAACATAATAGTTGTATTTGACATATTTATTTCCCTTGGCATATTAAAGGTTATGTTTTTTAAGTTCTTAGATTTGTTTAAAAAGCAACTTAACTTTTTTTCCATACCCTTCATAGCACTTTTTGCATCATTAATATAATCATGCTTCATACTAGAAACAATAAAACCTCCTCCAAACCATGCATCATATGTTCCAAAAGCATCTGCATCACCTAATGATTTTAATATATTACTAACATCACTTAATAAATCCTTACCTGAGGTAATAGTCTCCCCATACTCATCTCTTTCATTTTTTAAATATGCTATATAATCATATATTTCTTTCATATCATCATATTTTGAATCATCTTCATACTTAACTACATAATTCATAAGTGTATTAAGTGCTACTTTAAATTCCTCTTCAATATTCTTAAGAGACTTTAAACTATTCTCAATAGCCTCTATTTCATCTCTTACATTATTGTAGTTTAATATAAACTCATTATATTCTAATTTTATACTATTATATTCACATTCTTCTTTTTCTAATCTCTCTGCTTTATTCCCCTTTAAAGTTAACATAACACCTTCAATAGAAAATCCCTTTAGTCTTTTTATATCATTTTCTTCCTTTTCAACTTTTTCACTTAAAATTCTTTTTTCTTTTATTAGCTTTGAAAAAGAACTTTTTAACTCATCATATCTTACTAGAAGCTCTCTTTTTAAGATTAATTCATTAAGTTTTTTATTAAAATCTATTAATAGCTCATTCATCACTAAATCCCCTTAAAGTTTAATTATCTTAAATCTATTATATACCTATTACCAAGGTATGTAAATATTAAAATCTCTTTATATAGTATTAAAAACCACGACACATGTCGCAGTTTTCAATATATTTCCTTTATTCTAATATTATAATTGGCATATGAACCCTATTATTAAATCTAGGTAATGAAATACTATTCCCAAGACCTCTAGAAACAATCATGCTCTTACCTTCATATTCATAAACACCATTAATAAATTTAGGGAATAATCCTTGGTTTGGTGATATTAATCCTCTATTTATAAAGGGAATGATAAACTGTCCTCCATGAGCATGTCCAGTAAATACAACATCAACACCTTCACCATTATTAAAGGTAAAATACTCCTTATACTTCTCAGGTCTATGACTTAATAGAAGCTTTACCTTATCTGTATTTTCATCAAACCCTTTAAAGTTATTATTACTTGGAACAGAATTTTCGCTCATTCCCATAATAATTAGGGATTCACCATTCCACTTAAAAGTTTCAGCCTTCCCCTCAATAAATTTTCCACCATTGGAGGTTAAAATATTCTTCCATTCCTTAACCATTCCTACCCTAGTTTCGTGATTAGCACAAACTCCATAAACAGGGGCAATCTTAGTAATTTCTTTAATAAAATCTTCAAAGCCTGACTTTGCAATCGTTGAAGAGGAATCCACAATATCCCCAGTTAAAAAAATTAAATCCGGCTTACCACTGGCAATATTTTCTATAACCTTTTTTACATAGCTTTTGCTCTGTGGTAGGTGCAAATCAGAGACCTGTAAAACCCTTAATCCCTTTAAGTTTTTAGGAAGATTTGAGATTCTAATCCCAATTTCTTCCCTGTCTATTGAATTATTTTGCTCATAGAAGTATCCCATGCTAATTGATGAAGCAATTATAATTAATAATAACACCTTTATTTTAAGGCTCATTCTAATTCACCCTTAAAATCTAGTATTCCACCTCTTAAATTGTAGAGCTTTTTAAACCCTTCATTTTTAAGTTCTTCGCAGGCAATACTACTTTTATGTCCCACCTTACAGTAAACTAAAACAGGTTTATCCTTATATTCCTCTATGTTATCTAACTCAAATTCTATTTCCTCTACTGGTATGTTAATAGAATTTCTTATTTTTCCTTCTTTATATTCACTAAATCTTCTAACATCAATTATTAATAAATCATCTATTGATTTTATTAACTCCTCTGCTTGAACATTATTAATTGATTTAATTGTACTCATTTTTCTAGTCCTTTCATTTTGTATTATTTAATAATTATTTTACATCTAAAAGAATAAAAAGCCAATAATTTATTATTAAATGAATAACTCATTTAAAATAAGTCAATGATTTTAATGTAAAAGTAATTTTTTGGAGGGGAAAAAATTGAGAGAAAAAAGAAACCGTAGAAATGTTCATCCTTTAAACTATGACCTATGCTGTGATTATGTAAATTCTAATCTTGCAGTTAATTTCTACAAGGAGGTACCAAGATATGTGGGCTATGAATTAAATGAACAAGCTGACTTATCACCAATTACACTATATAATCAAATGAATTTTGAAGAACCAATTGATGAAGAGAATATAAAACTTACAGACATAATTAAGGTAATTAACAAATATAGAAAGTAAATTTAAAACCAGTAGGTGTTTAATAATTCCTACTGGTTTATCATTATATTTTTCTAGCAACTCTTACTAAGTCATAAATATCTATTATACCATCTTTATTTATATCGTATCTTATATTCCAATTAGTTTGTCCCTCTTTTACATTGTAGTATCTAGATAATAAAGATAAATCTACAATATCTATAACCCCATTTAAGTCTAAATCCTCTGGATCTTTTTGATCAAGTTTCTTTAGTGGAACAGGATTATCATAATATTTTTGAGCCTTTGTTATCCACCAATAATCATCAGCAGGTGGAGTTCCAACACAGTCTGTACTATCTCCAACTCCAGCTCCAAATAATACTGTAGTAACACCAGCATCTCTTGCTTCTTCTATATGTCCTTCATAAGTTACTTTGTTTCCATTTACTTTTATTTTAGGATCATTTCCTACATTTTTTGAGAAATAATCAAGTCTCTTTCCAACTCCTGGAGTAAAAGTATCTCCAAAGAAGAATGTAGGTGCTGAATCCTCAAATTTTGTTTTAGTATTATCTAAATCCTTAAATTTTGTTCCTGTATATGGACTAATTTCCTCTGAAGTGTTTAAGTGTCCAACAGGTAATTGCCATAGTGTTACAGGTAAATTAGTAGTTTCATGTAATCCCTTTGTATAATGAATATAGTTATTCCAAAGGTCTCCATTCCATAACCAATTTGATGCTTCTGGATTTTCAGCAGCACCTGGTTGAGCTGCTCCATCTAATCCATACTTATCTATAGATATAAAATCAGCACCATAGCTTGTAACACCAGCTGCCATATAGTACTCTGCTGTTATTCTTGCAGCATCCTTTATAAATGCTCTTCCTTTATCAAACCCCATAGTTTCAGTTGCATGCATTAACCCTGTTCCTGGAACACCTTGCCCTGCATATGACCATGTGTTAAATTGCCATCCAAAGGTTGATTGTGGTGCATATTTGTTAATAATATAGTTAATTGACTTAACTAATCCCTCAACAGTATTAGGAAAATCAGGATCACTTCCCTTTGTTAATATTCCATTTTTATATGCCATTTCAACACCAGCTGCTGCAATTTCATTTGGTTGTTTTTTAGATTGTTGCATCATGTACCCTAAGAAATCTGGCTCTAAAACTATTCCAACTGGTTCTCCCTCAGCATATTCATTAATTATATCTAAAAATAGCTTTAAATCTCTATAGTAGGCTTCCATATATACTGTATCATTAATATGCCTTAAATCTCTCTCATAGTCCTCTGCACTATCAGGAATATTATAATACACAAAGTATGGAATTATTCCAAGCTTTTTACTTTCATTAATATAACTAATAGCTCTTTGACCTCCATTTTGGTTCCAACTTCCCCATTGATCAAGTGGCCCTCCATTTAAATAAATATATCTAATATCCACTCTCTTATTAGTGTAATCTGTATCCATATCTCTCCAAAATGCTAAATCATTTGGAGTATCCTCTGAAACTTGTCCAATTCTTACATAGTTAGGTAACCCAGGTAATTCACCCTTAGAATTTCTAACTCTACATCCAATATATCTAACTTCTCCACTACCTTCTTCGATTAACTTTAATCCACTTCTTCCCTCACTTATTCCTTCAACTCTTAAAACATTTCCATTTTCAATAGTTGCTTTAACTGATGTTCTATTGTTTGATATAACTTTGAAATTTGGTTTTGCATTTCCTTGTACAGATAAGGCAAACTTTGAAACTCCTTGATTAATTGTAAATTGAGTTTCTATTTTCTCATCATCAACCTTTTCGATTGTGATTTTACTTTGCTCTCCGCCCCCAACAATTACTCCCATTTCTTCACTTTTGTTGCTTCCAAAAGAATTTATTAATTCTAAGTAATAGAAATAAGTGCCTTTCTTTTCTCTCCCTTTAATTTGAATTTTAAAGTTTTGAGCTGAAGGAGATTTATCCTCTAACTTTCCTTCTTCTACAACTTGAAATTCTCCACCCTTACCTAGTTTCTCATATAATTTGTAACTTGTACCATTGTTTCCATACCACATATCTACAGATATTGTATAATTACCATCAATATCTCCCCCCCACTGATCATGGGTTAAGCTTGGCTTTCCTGGTGCTCCATCTGATACTGAAAAAGCTCTAATATTTGGAGTTAACCCAATAAATAATACTAAAACTAATAGCACAGTTGTTATTTTAAATTTAAATTTCATAATGATCCCCCCATACATAATATATATATCTATATATTACAATATAAGGAAATCATTTACAACACTATTCTCTTAAAAATATTTTAAAAGTACTCCCTTTATTAATTTCACTTTCTACAGTTACATCTCCATTATGAG
>JBOFVP010000482.1:0-1738 GCA_051653165.1 Clostridium sp. | reverse complement strand
GAATTAATTATAGAAGATGTATTAAAAAAATTCAAACTATCTAGAACGACAGATAATGTAAAAGTCTTTTATCCAACGGATTATGAAAATAGTTATGGGGTAGTTGGCGGAACAGGTATAAGATGGGCATTCACAAAGGAACAATCAATGAAAAATCCATTTAAGCTTGAAGTAAAACCAAATTACTTTTCTACAGCCAGTTGGGGATTTGCATGGTTCACAGCAGCTCTAACCACATATTATCAACTTAATAATAAATTAGGTGGATAAAAGGAGGGGAGAAGAAGTGAAAATAAGTTATTTATATAGTACAGTACCAAGGTTTAGTGATACAGATTCCTATGGAGTAATGCATCATAGTAGTTATTATAAGTGGTTTGAAGAAGCAAGATTTACTGTGTCTAAGGAGATACTTGGATTTGATGAAGATTTACTAAATGGTAAAAGTATAAAGTTCCCTGTAATTGAAAGCTATTGTAGATATAAAAATCCTATAGTATATGGGGAGTTATTAAATATAGAGGTTGATTTAACAGTTCATAAGAGTGCAAAAATAACCTTTGATTATAGAGTGAAAAATGCAACAACAAATAAGCTCTGTGCTGAAGGCAAGACTGTTCATATGTTTTTAGATAATAATAATAGAATTTGTTTAAATATACCTAAGTGGTTTTTAGATAAGCTCAAAATAAAAGGGGGAATGTAAGTGAGTATATATTTTCCTAGAATAAAGGATTACTTTAAAGATACAAAGTTTATAAAATTTAATTCAATCTTAAATAAGCTATATTTTGATAAGCTTGACATTACTGAAGAGGATATGTTTATTCTCGCTAAGGAGCTACAGTTTTCATATACAAATAAAGAAAAAACAAAAATTCAAATTTTATCAAGACATTCAACAACAAATTTGAGCTTTGCTTTAGGGATATATGTAGAAACTTTTTATAATGATTCCTTTGAAGATTTTAAGGAGATTATTATTAAGAATATTAAGATGAGGATAGCGCCTCCAATGGTAGTATTTCCAATGGATTTTCTAAAGAAATATTTAGATATTGATAATACTATTCTAAATGAGCTATTACTATTATCAGTTTGAATTGAATTTGAAAAAAATTTATTAACATTAATTAATCCAAAAAATGGAGAGTATTTTAATATACCATTTGATGATATTAATAATGATATATTTTTAAATGGGAGAGGAATAAAGTGGATAATGTTAAATTCACCTAATATGTCCAAGCCTAAATTTAGAAATAAAAATGAGTTATTACATTTATCTCTAAATAGTTATGGAAAGGAATTTTTATATAAAAACAATGATATTTATCCAATTTATAGTTATGGTAAACATGCTTTAATAAACTGGGTCGATTCCCTTGAAGATATATATGAAAATGACTATTTAAAATTACAACGGGAGTTTGAAAATTTAACTAAAATTAAATTTATATCAGATAGCTTTGGGAGGGAGTATCTTGCAAACTGCATTTCTACCCTCAGTGATATTAAAGAAGATGTTGAAATCTTAAGAAAAAGTAGTAAGGAGTATCAAAAAGTTTGTTCTTATATTTTAAAGACTTCATTTTCAAGTTTTGATTTTGGAGAATTTAAAGAAAAAATAGATGCTGCGCTTGATTTTGAAGATGAATTTTGGAATAGTATTTTAAAATTAGGAAGTAAATTAAATGATTAATATAGATCATAGAGTAGGTTTTTACTGCAAATCAAC
>JBOFVP010000481.1:0-12390 GCA_051653165.1 Clostridium sp. | reverse complement strand
AAACAACGAGGGCAAGAGATATTATTAATATACATAGTTAAAAACTGCTCCTTTCTTGGGGGGAATATTGGTTGGTCGAATAACTATTATACCTCAAAGGATTGGAGTAGTTTCAATAAATTTTAAGTTAACAGAAACGCATTATAAAGTTGGAGGAAAGATGAAAAAAATATTAATGGGATTAATTTTTATAAAAACGTTATGTTTTAGTTTAACGATAGATGATTTAGTTTATAAAAATGAGAAATATTACCAAGCAATAAATAACAAAATACCATATACAGGGAAAATAGAAGAGAGTGAAAAAGGACTGATAAGACATATTACATTTAAAAATGGAGTTCCTATATTTTTAGAAACTTTTAATGAAGAGGGGAAAAAAATAGAAGTGGGAGAATTTAGTCCTGAAAAAAATATAGGAGAACTTAAAGAATATAAAAAAAATAATGTAGTAATAACTTTAAAAATAAAACCAAATCTTTATGAAATAACCAAGACATATTCAGATGGGAAAACACTAGCAGAAAAAATTGTATTTCAAAACACTTATAAAGTTCTTTCTCTTTTTTTAATAGAAAGATATATTGAAGTAGATTTTACAGATGAAAGAAATAAAAAAGCAAAGATTGAAGTGAGTAAATTTGGAGTAGATGGTGTTAATATAGAATATAATTTAAAAGATATTGAAAATAATCTGCATATTTCTATAAAAAATGGAATAAAACAAAAAACTAACTTATTAAAAGAAAATGAGGTAAGAAAAATTGAAGTTTTTCATGAAAATGGAAATTTAAAAGAGTTGAAAGAATATAAGGATGGGTATTTGATAGAAAATATTCAATATGATACTGAAGGTATTAAAACAAATCATATAATATATAAAGATCAAAAAAATATTACTCTTTATGAAGAAAGAATTGGGCGTGAAGATACATTTGTCATAACAGAAATTTTAAAGGATGGGAAAAGGAAAGAAGTCTATTATTATTTTGGGACAAAAAATGTACATATACACGATAAACTTGATAATGAACAAGAGTATGAAGAATATAACGAAATTATAAATGATAAGAGAATGGAATATCTATATGGTATAAAAATAAATGATTCTGAATTAAGAGAGAGTCTAGATAGTAATTTTGAAATATTAACTAAAACAATTGCTAAAAGTAATGATGTATATAAATATTATCCAAATGGAATATTAAAAAAAGATTCGAAATATACATATGACGAAACTGGAAAAATTATTTTAAAGAAAGAAGAAAATACAGTTTTAAAAGAACAGAAAAAATTTAAATATCCAAACGGAAACCTTCTATTTGAAGAATTTTATACAAAAAATTTATTAAAAGAAACCTATTTAGAAAAAATTTTAAACATATTTTCAATAAACAAAAATAGAAATTTAAACTCAGAATTTGAGAATAAAAAGTATTATTTAGAAAACGGAAATCTTATTTATGAAAAAATTAGTTCCAAAGAAAAATATGCATTAAGATCACTTAAAAATAAAAAAATTGATATAATAAAGCTAAACAAAATAATGAAATATGATGAAGTTGGAAATCTAATTTATCATGAAGATTTTAAAAAACAAAAAGATAAGATAGTTTTTACAAAAAAATCTTATTATTCAAATAAAAAAATAAATTATAGCGAAGAAATAGTTATAAATACAAAAGATATTAAAAAAATTACTTTGGATGAAGAGGCTGAAATTAACAGTTGGAATTCACATGGCATTGAGTACAAAATTTTAAATGAAGTATATTTTCCAGAAGTATATAAATTGAAAAAATATAATGATAAGGAAAAATTAGAATTTGCTATTGAAATGAAATATGATGAAAAAACGGGTGAAACTAACTCAAAATCTGAGTTTTATAATGAAATTGGAAATCCAAAAGTTTCATTTATTATTAATTATAATGAAAAAGGAAACTTTTTAAAAAATTCTAACTACTATGCGCTAATAAGTACGATAACTTATTATTCAAACGGAAATATTAAAGATAAAAAAGATCTACAATATTTAGATAAAAATTTTTCTGAATCTGATACTAAAATAGAAAAAATTTCATATTTTGTTGATGGTAATATAGAAAAAATAGAGAAAGATAATATTATAAAAATTTTTTATAATAATGGGATTTTAAAAGAAGAAAACTTTTTAAAAAATACAGATGAAATAACAAACAAATATTATATAAATGGTAAATTATCTGAAAAGAAAATAGTTTCTGAAAATTCTTTGATAGATTCTTACTTTTTTTATAAAAATGACGGAGAATTAATACAGGAAGTTTTTAAATATTATAAAATGGCTTATCATAACAAAGTATTAGAAAAAACATTATATAGATATTATGAAAATGGAGAATTAAAAGATGAAGAGATTGAAATTGAAGAGTAAATTTTTTTTAATAATTTGTATAGGAATACTTTTGTTGGGCTCAGTAAGCCATTATTCTAAAAGAAATAAAGATTTTTTTAAAATTGATAATGATGAAGTAATATTTAAAAGTTATTATAAAAATGGAAATATTAAAGAAAAAAAATTTTTTAAAAGTAAATATTTTATATCAGTAGAAAAAAAAAGATGGGGAGATATTAATTATTTGTTTGAGAGTTATCATGATTTATATTCATTTTTTATTTATAATGGATTAGAGTGTGATATTTTTATGGAATATACTTGCTTTAATTCTGATGGAAGTATTGCAGAATACAGTAAATTTAATAGTTCATCTAAGACTTTTATTCAAATTTTAGATGGAGTTAAAAAAGAGGGAATACTTGTGGAGGGAATTGGAAAGGAAACTAAACGATATTATGAAAGTGGAGAATTAGAATATGAGGCTACTTATTCTGGTGAGGAACTTGTTCAAGAAAAAACTTATGATGAAGTTGGTTCTTTAGTAGAACATATAAAGTATAAAAATGGGGAAAAAATCAACTTATATACTAAAAATTTTTTAGAAACGATAATATATGATGAAGAGAAAGGTGAAAGGATTACAAAATATAAAAATGGTGGAATAAGAGTTTCTAAAAAAGATTTTGTGAAAGCTATAACTTTCGACTCAGGAGATATAAGAAAAAGAGAATTTCTAAAAACACAAGAAAAAGAAGAAGTAAAAAGTAATACATTTGGAAAAAATTATTATTATTATTCAAAAAATGGAAATAATAAAAGTGAAAACTCAAGTAGATATTATCCTTATAAAGTAATTGAAAGAACAAAAAATAATTGTGAATATGAGTATTATCCAAATGGTGTTTTAAAAGCTAAATATTTACTTTCAAAAGATAGAATAGTTAAAACGTATTTAGAAAAATATGATGAGCTAGGAAGAATGATTGCTAAAAGAAATAAAAATGGAAAATTTAAAATAATTGATTCTGAATATTATAAAAAGAAAGATAATCAAGAAAATGAGAAACTTTATTTCAAAAATGGCGAATTAGCATATGAGAAATTAGTTATTCCAGCAGTAGAGTTATTATCAGAAGATGATGCAAAATTGCTTTCAATTTTGAAAGAAAAAGTTATATATGAAAAATTTTATAATAAAAAAGGAATTTTAATTTATGAGGTTAAATTTTATTATCCAGAAGATACAATATATAGTAGGTATGATGGAACAAATAGTCAAGCATTTAAAGCATTTAATTATGTTGAAACAGCTATTTATTCTGATACAGGAAAGCTCTATTTTGAAAATTATTTTAAGATAGATGAAGAGAATATTACATTTTTTAAAAAAAGTTATTTTGAAAATAATAATATTCTTGAATACCAAAATGAAATAATAATTTCTAAAGAAGAGTATAAGAAAAATTATTTAAATCCAGCTTTTAAATATACAACAACACGTTATGATGAAAAAGGGGTAAAAAGATATGAAGAATTTGGAATAGAAGGAAGAGGGCAAAATGCTTTTGAAAGTCAAGTAAAAAAATATTATCTAGAAAATGGAAAGCTTTATTATTTAGTTAACAACGAATTAACATTTACTTATTTTGAAAATGAGCAAATAAAAACTGAGGAATCAAAAGAATATAAAAAAACATACTATTTAAATGGGCAGTTAAAGGCAGAGTACAATTATTTAAACAGAGAAAAAAAGGAATATTATTTAAATGGGAAACTTAAAAAAAATAAATGATATTGACAAATTTCATTTATTAAAATAGGAGGAGATTATGGTTTTAATTTTTGTAGTTATTTGTATGGTAGTTATAGTGACAGGAATAGCAATTCTTATGTATCGAAAATGTCCTAATGATGTTATTTTAGTAAAATATGGATTAGGAGGGAATAAACTTATTGTATCTAATGGTACATTTATACTACCGATAGTTCAAGGTTATAAAGTACTTAATCTAAAACCTATGAATATAGATATAGATTTGAGAGAAGACTCAAATGTAGTATCTAATGACAAAATTAGAGTAGTTGTAGAAGCCGATGCAACTTTTGCTATATCAAGTTCACCAGAAGAAAGAATTGTAGCATCACATAGACTATTAAGTTTTGATAATAATGAAATTTGTGCATTAGCTAAAGAAATACTTACAGGTCAAACAAGAACTATTATATCAGAAATGGAGTTTCAAGATTTATTACAAGATAGAGTTCTATTAATGAAAAAAGTAAGTGAAAATGCAGAGAAAGAATTAAGTAAATTAGGTCTTGATTTGATTAACTACAATATCAAGATGATAAAAGACATGGATGGAATTACAGAAATGCTTGGTAAAAAAGCCTCAGCTCTTGCAACTTCAGATGCTCAAATAGCTGTGGCTGAACAACAAAAAAAATCTGATGTAGGTGTAGCAGAGGCTAATACTCAAAGAGATATAGCAGTTACTGAGCAAGATAAAATAAAACAGATTCAAGTATCAAAAACTAGAGCAATAATTACAGAAGAAACAATTAAAGCGGAGCTTATCCAAACCAATGCTACTCAAAACAAAATGGCAGAAGAAAAAAGGATGGAATCTGAGTCTGAAAAAGCTCAAAATCTTTATAGAATTGAAACTGAAAAATCAATTAATTTAAAGGAATTAGATAAAGAAAAAGAGATTAAACTTCAAGAAGAAAGTTTAAAACAAGAAATAGCGGATAAATCTAAAGAAACTGTAAAAAAACAGGCCGAGGTTGCACTAGAAACTCAGAGAGCAAAAGAAATAGTTGAGACAAGAGTATATAATGAAAAACTTGAAATAGAAAAAATTACAGAACTTAAGTTAAAAAAACTAGAGGCAGACAATCAACTTGAAATAGCTAAAATTAAAACAGACGCAATATTAATAGAAGCAAGGGCAGAAGCAGAAAAATTGAAAGCATTAGCAGAAGCAGAAGCAATTAAGATAGCATTACCTATTGAGAAAAAAGCAGAAGCTGAGAAAAAACTTTTAGAAGTATACGGACAATCTGGAATTATGGGACTTAAACTCATTGAAATACTTCCACAACTAGCACAAGCACAAGCCGATGCAGTAGCTAATATAGATATTAATAGCTTAAATATAATATCTGGCGATGGTGGATCAGCAGCAGAGGGAAGTAATGGAGCTGGAAATCAAATAGCAGGAATAGTAACAGATATAACAAGAGCAATCCCAGCTTTTAAAATGGCAAATGATATAGCTAAATCTATAAATATGCCAGAACTTTCAATAACTGGAGATAATAAAAAATAAAATCAACAAAAACTGTAGATAATAAATCGATCTACAGTTTTTTGTATACTCGTAAAAAGATGAGGGAGAGAATAGATGAAAAAAAGAATTATATTAGGATTTCTTTTGTTAAGTTTAATAGGATTTACAAAAGATATAGAAATAGACCAGTTAGAAAAGAGAGAAGAAGGTCTAATGTATGAAAAAGGAGAAAAAGAAACTTTTACAGGTATTGTTAGAGAATATTATAATAACGGCAATTTGAAAACGGAAGAAGAATATGAAAATGGAGAACGGAATGGAATATCCAAAAAATTTTCAAGAGGAGGGAGTTTAATAGATTATACAGAATTTAAAAAAGGACTTCCTAATGGAGTACGTAAAGTATACTACGATAGCGGAGTATTGTGGTTCTTACAAGAATACCAGAATGGTTATTTAAATGGAAAAAATTTTACTTATGAAGAAGACGGGAGTTTATCTTCAGAAAGTGAGTTTAAATTAGGAGTTGCAGATGGACTTGTAATCTATTATAAAAATGGATTGATATCTCAAAAAGGAATGAATAAAAATAATAAAAGAATTGGAATTTGGAAAAGTTATAATGAAAAAGGAGAAGTTATCGAGGAAGAAAAATATCCTCAGGAACATTCTCGGGAAGTAAAAGAACAATTACTTTCAACTGTAGAATTAGTATATGATTTTGTAAAATTGAAATATTATGAAAAAAATAAAAATATTCCATTCACTGGGACTTCAAAAATATATCATGATAATGGTAATTTAAATAATATTTCAACTTATGAAGATGGCGTAAAAGTACAGGAGTCATGGTTTGAATATTTTGAAAATGGTAAAAAATCTAAAGAAAGTTTTAGCAAAGGAGACATTTATGAATCCAAAAACTACTCTGATGGAAAAGTGACTTATTATGTGAAGCAAAATTTTAAAGAAGATATAGGAGAAGATATCAGATACTATGATAATGGTCAATTAAAATCTATAGAAAGATACGTAGGATTGACTATGATGCTTAGAAAAATAGAAGGATTTCAAGAAGAATATTATGAAAATGGAAATTTAAGAATAAAAGCAGAAACTAAAAATAATTTATACAATGGTAGTTATGAAACTTATTATAGCAATGGGCAACTTTATGAAAAAGGGCAATGTGAAAAAGGAGAAAAAATTGGAGATTGGAAAATTTATTTAGAGAATGGAGAGTTAAAAGAAATTAAAAAGTATAAATAATTAAGATGTAGTTAATAGTGGAAATATTAAATATGAAAGGGTAAATATGATTGATACTATAATTTTTATGATAATAGGTTTTATTTTTTTGATATTAATAATTTTCTTAATAAGAAAAGCTAAGAATAGTGAAGAATATGTATATCTCAACATTGAAGATAAAAAAGCTAAAAAAAAGTTAAAAAAAATTATTTTAGCAGCAATAGTTGGGATAATAGGAGCATATTTTTATAGTAGCAAAGAATTGAATTTAGATAAGGTGAAGAATGCAGTTGTAAAGGTTATTTCAGAAAACAAAAGACTAAAGATAAAAAAAGAAAAAATCATGGAATTCGCTGCAGAGAGAGATAATCCTGTCAAAGAGACAATATTAAAGATAGAAGATATTAATTATACTGAAATAGGTGAGTATATAGATCTGATAGACATTATCAATCAACCTTATAAAAGTATGGGCATAGTTTATAAAGATGATAAAAAAACTTTGGAAAAAAGAAGAGCAAAAGATAGAGAATATCTTTACGAGGTAGATAAAAGACAGTATAGTGGAACTTTATTTGAAAAAGAAGAAGAAATGATAAAATGTTATCAATATATAAATGGTTTCTTAATAGAATATAGAAAATATAACAAGGAAGTAGAGGAGAAAAATTTAATAGAAATAAAAAAATATTATAAAACTGGGAATGAACGATTACAAGTCTTATATGAAGAAGGAGAAATCGTACTAGTAAGAGAAAGTTATGATAAAAAAGGAAAAGGAAATTACAAAAGCCAAACTTCTTATCGTAATGGGCAAAAATATGGGGAAGAAATATGGTGGGACAATGATGGTTCTGAAAAATGGAAACAAATTCACTAAAATTTTTTATTTGTTTTATTATCCAAATCCTAGTTTACAAAATATACTTTTAGCAACTAGAAATACTTAATTTTATTGACTAGTTAACTTATTACCTGTATAATATATTTTATAGATAAAAACGTAAACTAGAAACACCAATAAAATAAGGATATTGTGAAAATCATGAAAAATACTGTTGAAGGATTTAAAAATGAAAGAGATTTAAGAATATTTGAAAATAGATTAGCTGAAATTAATCCTACTTGTTTCCTGGTATGGAAAGTTGGAGTTAATTTAGCTCTTAGAGTTTCTGATGTTTTAAAAATTACTATTGATCAAGCTAAAAATTATCTTTTAACTGGAAACTATCTGGCCGTTGATAAGAAAACTGGAAAAGTTAATCATGTAAAAATAAATGAAAATACATCCATAGCTCTTAAAGAAGCTCTTGAGTTAAGAAAAAAAGCTCTTGTTTCTGAAGAAAATCCATTTCTATTTGTTGGTGAAGGAAATAGGACTAGTAAAAGTAAAAAACATATAACTAGACAAGCAGTTGATAAATATTTTAAAATTGCAGTTTTTGATGAAAATTTAAATATTCATATAGGAACTCATACGATGAGAAAAACTTGGGGAAATTTAGCATATTCTAAAGGATACAAGCTAGAACTTATCATGAAAAGGTTAAATCACAGTAGCCAGTCTACTACACTTTTATATTTAGGTATTACTGATAGTGATATGAATAAAGTTGTTGCAGAACTTAATATTTAAAGTATAAATTTTTATTAATAAAAAAGTTGAAAAAAACGACCTCGTAAAATCGATTTTAAGGGCTTTGAAAAGATAAGGGTATATCTCAGTATACCCTATTTTTATAACAATTAAAACTATAATTAATTTATTGTTCATATATTTTTATTATAGGGTCTTGTATAATTTCTTCCTCTAGATCTATTCAATAATTTTTGAGAACTGAGGTTTACTTATTCCTACTAAAGTATAGCCTTCGTCTAAATACCCTTGAATCATTTCTAAAGTCTTTTCTAGGCTCATATAATTTTCTTCTATTATAGTTCCTATTATAAATCCTGCTAATATATCACAAGCTAAATATCTATCATTATTTAATTTTAAAAAGTATAATTTTGAATATGTTTTCTTTTTAGCCTTTTCACCAGTTATTTCAAAAACATATTGTTCTTTCATTTCTAGTAATTTTTCTCTTACTTCTACTTTTTTCATTTTGAATCTCCCTTCTACTTGTTATCTTATATTTTAAGTATATAGTAATTTTATGTCTTTGACAATATAAAAAGGCTACAATACATAGCCTTTTCAATCATTTTTATATATTTTGTAATCCATAAACTCTTTTTTGTAAATTTTCAAAACTCATATCCGTAACATTATGAATTTTATAAGTAATAGATCCATTCTCTATAAAAAGAATTACTCCTTTTTTATAGAATCTATTTGAACTCTTGCATAAAGCAATTATCTCTTCTGGTTTTATCTCTAACATTATTTCCTCCAGTATTTTAATTAATAAAGAGAACCTAAAAAGATTCTCTTTATCAAAGTAAAACAATCTACAACAAGTATATTTTACACTTTAGAATATGAATCTACAATAAATTTATTGTAGATGATAGTGTCAAGAATTTGTAGGTAAATTTTCCAAAAAAATAAAAATGAGACTCACTCTTATGGTAAAATCTTCGTGCGACCAAAAATCTACCAACATAAGGAAAGCCTCATGAAAAAATATTATACTACAATTTATCAAAAATTCAATTAATTTAGCTAATTACTCTGACTTTTTTTCTTTAGTTCCTTTTTTCAATGACAATATTAATACTATTGGTAAATTAACTTGTGTTTTGCAACTTTTTTTAGGTTCTTTCCAATGTTAGTTGGTCAGTGTCTACTTATTATATTCGCACCATAGTAGTTTTCTTTTCAAAGTTTCAAAAGATGCTTTTCCATACATTGTTCTTTTTAAAGTTTTTAGTTTATTTACACTTCCTTCAGCTAATCCATTTGTAAATCTATAAGTAATAGCGTTTTTTACAGCTTTTTCATCTCTTTTTATCCCACTAATAAAACTATTTAATTCTTTTATATCCAATTCGTAGGCTTTTTTCATCCAAGTATGAAACTTATTTAAAGATTTATTTTGAACTAACTCTTTAAATTCTTTAATTAAATTTAATATAGTTGGAATCCAAGTATATTTCTCAATAATTTTATCGTATAATTCAATTGAAAAATCGCTTATTTTATCTATTGTTCTGTAAAGAAGACTAATTATTTTATTTGATTTAATTTTTATCGTAGGCTTTTCTTTATTTGTTATCTCATTAGCGTTCTCTTTAATTATAACTAAAATATGGCGATAAAAGGTTCTTAAAGCATATTTATATCCTTTTTCTTTTATAATTTCATATATTTCATCTTTTTTTAAACCTTCGTTTAAAAGATGGATAATTTCTGATTTAAATTTAAAAAAATTATTATTACTAGCTTTAAAATTCTTTCTTATAGTAGTTATATCATCATTAAGATATCGATTAGTGGTCCTAAATGTTATTTTACACTCTCTTGAGATTAATCTTTTTGAAAATCCTTTTTTATGAAGTTCTTTCACTTTATCAATTAATTCTTGTTTTTTTTCTTGTTTTTCAGTTAATGTAACTTTAGTTTTTTGAATTTCTTCTTGAGATGTATTTAAATATCTTTTAATGCTTCTATACTGCAAGTTAAAGATTTTTCCTATAGAGCTATAGTTGTTCCCATCAGCATACATTTGTTTGATTCTTTCAATTAATTCGCATTCATTTTCATATTGGTACTTAATTTTTATTAAAGATTGATTAATACTTATTTTTCCTTCATGAAAAAAACCGTCTATTTCTAATAATTTTGGAAGTTTTCTTATTAAATATTCCTTTAAATAATCGCATAAATTTTTAACTAAATGAAAATAATCGCTTATTTGAACTGCATTAGGATGACTTTTAGAAATTGCTTTAGCATAAGTATAACTTCCGTCTCTATTAAAAAAATTTATATTCTTAAATTTTTTAAGCCATTCAGTAACTACTTCAACCTCTCTAGATTCTATTAAATCAATTACTTTTCGAGTCTCCATATCAATTAAAATGGTTCCATAAGTATGCCTTTTTTTCAATGCAAAATCATCAATACATACAATTTTAGGTTTAGAATAATCAACTTCTATACTATCTTTTTTTTAAGATGTTGTATATAGTGCTTTTACCTACATTGACAACATTTTTTCTTAATATATTACTGGCGTTAATAGAGCTTACTCTCATAGACAAATCAACGATATACTCTATTAACCTTTTTGATTTTTTAGATTTAAACTCAACACAATTAAAATTCTCTGAAAAAGTTGTTTTAAAACACTCCTTATTTTCACAAATAAATTTTTTATTTTTTATTACGATAATAACTTTTTTATCTTGTATTGGGAGATCTTGAAAGCTACGCGTATAATATGAATGCAATTTTTTAGACTCTTTAGAGCAATAAGGACATTTTACTGAAGTTCTATTAGAGACTACAGTTATATAAATTGTGTCTTCTATTATCTCATGTGTTAAGTATTCTAAATTATTATCTAAAAATTTTATTATATTGTTCATATTAAAGATCTCCCTAAATTTATATTTTAAAATTATTATACCACATTTTTTATATAAACCAACTAACATTGGAAAGAACCCTTTTTATATTACCATAAACAATTAACTTTTAAACATACCTATTATCGTAACAAGAGGACTAAGAAATATGCCTATCTCTTAGATCAAGCGCTGAATATTCCTAAGTATCAAAGACTTGAAACTGTTCTTCAAAGCAAAATCTTAGATAAGTATGCGCATGCTGATATTAAGGTTAAAACGCCCCAAAAGAAGCATGAAGTTGAATATCTATATATTGAAGCCGATGAAGACCATGTAGTCTTACAACATGATGAGAGAAGATCTGTGTTGAACAAACTTATCTATGTTCATGAAGGTAAAGTTAGAGAATCATCTGAAAGAAATTATCTAAAAAACAAATATATTTTTGCTAGTAATCAAAAGAAATCAGATGATTTATGGATTGATGTATATGATTACTTAGATAGGACTTACAATCTTGATAAAATCAAGCAGATATTTATCTTAGGAGATGGTGCTAGATGGATTAAAACTTCTTTAGAGTGGATTGATAGAGCAACGTATACTCTTGATAGTTTTCATTTAAACAAGGCTATTCTAATAGCTTCAGGTGGAAAAAACAACAAAGATGATTATGAATATTTAAAAAAATTAGTCTATTCAAAAGCTAAAGATACCTTTGGTAGAACCGCTTTGCAAATGATTGAAAAAGAAACTAATGAAAAAAAGAAAGCAAGAAGATCAGAAATTTTAGGATATATTAAAAATCAGTGGGAAGGAATAGAAAACTTTTTAGATAATCGAGAGAAACATAGCCTAGGATGTAGCGCAGAAGGACATGTAAGCCATATTTTAGCTTCTAGAATGAGTAGTCGCCCATTTGGTTGGAGTAGAGTTGGACTTGAAAAT
>JBOFVP010000480.1:0-2705 GCA_051653165.1 Clostridium sp. | reverse complement strand
ACACAAAATCAAAGATTTTGGTTCTCTACTTTTCTAAACTTTCCTCCCTTACCATAGATTTTTATTGAGTAGTTTAAGAAATCTATGTCTTTAATCTTAATGCTACATAATTCACTTACTCTAACTCCTGTATAAAGTAATAACATTACAATTACCTTATTTCTTTTACTTACCTTGTCCTCATTCTGAATATAAAATAGTATTCTATCAACCTCCTTATCTGAATAGACTTCCACTTGTTTCTCCGACCCATAGGCTATCTTTACTCTATCTTTAGAATTTTCTACAACTATTTCTTTCATTGCTCCAGTTGCTACAAGATATCTATTCAATGCATGAATGCTATTTATCTTTTTATTGATAGTTGCTACCTCATAGTTATTCTCTACTAGAAAGTTCTTGTAGCTTACTACGTAGAATCGTTGTAACGTACCATTAAATTCAACTCCTTTAGTTCCTAGAAATTCTATGAATCCTCTTATATCTCCAACATAACTTTCAATTGTTTTAGCACTCTTACTATCTTCAATTAGACTTATCTTGAAATCTTCTACTATTTGACACATCGCTATTACTCCTCTCAATTTTCTTGAAATAGAAAAGAGTTAATGCTTCCTTTATTAGAAACATTAACTCTTTAATCATTGTTATAATATATATTTATCATCTATTTTAAATTCAGTTGATTTAGCCTATATTTACAGCTTTTCAATCTGAATAGTATTCTTATTCACATTTTATGAAATCTCTGTTTTCTGATGCCTTATCGTTGCTTTTTAATGTATTTATATTGATTGATGTATTGTATAGTTCAATTATTTATTCTGAATAGATATTATTTCTATTACTCAATTATTTATTATCAATTCTTTATTTTTCCTAGTGCTTCTTTATCTTTTCTTCAATTTCTTTATTCTTATTTATTTTATTGAAATAGACTTTAGGTCTATTTCAATTATTATTTCTCTTTAGGTTCTTGTTCCCCCCTATCCCCCCGTTCCTCTTTCCGAGTTCCATTATTTATATGTTTTATCTTTTCAATTCTTTTTATTTTTTAGTGGAATTGATTTTTCTACTATATATTACTTGTTGTGAATTCCCCTCGATTTCAAGTGGAATTATTGAGCCTAAGAATTCATTAGCTTTAAGCTTACGGTAGTTTTTAATCCTGGTTATCTTGGCTTTTATAAGGTATTAATGGTATTTCAGTAGCATTTTCTGTATCTCCTACTATCTCAATATAATTGTATAAAAAAATATCGACACTATTGAAGTATCGATATTTCTATTACAACTATATTTTCTTTTACTTTAGGTTGAAAGGGGGTAAGGTTGTAAAGATTTAGAAAGTATTTTTAGTTTCATAATCTAAAATTAACTTTATAATTTTCTCTACTACTCTTCTACCTTTTCCCCATGCTCACTACATTATTAAAATTAAGCAGTCAATCCCATTTAGAATTTTTGTTAATTTACTATATTTCTTTTGACCCAGTAATTTTGCATCAAGTTATTCCTTAATTTTGAATCTAGTTTAATATAGGTATATACTTTTTATTAGCTAAGTTTAAATAAATATTAGTTTCATTATCAATTTTAATTGCATCCCATTCAATATTATCATCTAAATATATCTTAGCATTAATTATATTGTTACTTCCTTCACATATACCAGTAAGATTAATTTTATCTAGTATTTGATTATAATTGAAAAGTTTTAAAATTTGCTTATCTATATTTTCACCCTCTATATCTGTACATATAAACTTACTACTTAGCATATTTGCATAATCATCTATATTATCTATATTCTCTCTAATATTACTTGTAATATACCAAGTTAGCATAATTTCCTCATAAGTTACTTCCTTTATTTTATTAATATCATCTTGAAAATTGTATCTCATGCTGTCCCATAATCTTTTAAATTCACATACTGAAAAAATTATTGGTACATATTTATACTCTTCTTTAAAGCAATACTTTATATTCGGAATCCACAATATATCCTCTCCTAAAAGCCTAGCTATAACATTGCTCTGACTAGATTGATTACTATAATTTAATTTTAATTCTACATCTGAATCTACGTCTTCAGATGTTATCAAGTTATCTACATAACCATTATAAATTATACTATCATCATATTTAACACTAATTTTTTCATCATATATATCACCACTTAAAACTATCTCCATATTTACAATCCTCCAATTAATCAATTAAATCATAGCCTGGTAGTCCCCAACGTTTTGAGAATCTAGCCCAGTCATTCTGTGGAGTAAACAACTTATGCTTAACAACATTATCTTGTATTGTCATATGATATACCCCTTCTTTTCCATTTACAGTTCCCTTTTTTAAGAACTCTACTCTTCCATCAGCTCTTATAACATATGGTTCATTTGAAATTATGCTTTTATCAAGACTATTTGGAATGTTATGATAAGGTCCTACATCCTCTGACATTCTCCTTAATGTTCGTTCATCATATACTAAACTTTTATTTCCACTTCTTATATCTTCAATATTAGAATACACCTTGTTAAGTTCACTAAATTCAGAGTTACTTACCCCCTGGTATGATAAGCTCATACAGATTAAGCAATAATCATATCAAAAACTTAAATTATTTTCCTAATAATCTCTTAAGTTATTTATTCTACTTTTATTGTTTAATCCCTCTTATTTGAGACAATAATCTC
>JBOFVP010000479.1:0-3649 GCA_051653165.1 Clostridium sp. | reverse complement strand
TTTAACTGTTCTCTCTCCTGAATCTCCACTATAAACAACAATAACATCAACTTTTTTCAAAGGTTCATTCACCACTAAAACTCTTCCTAAAGAACCCATTATTAGAAATGCTAAAATTAATATCGCTCCTAAAACTCTTTTTTTCATCTCTCTCCTTAATATATCCCTAAAATAACACTTCTATAAACCACATTCATCATAATAACTTGATCATAATAATAGTATAAAAAATAGAAAATTACACACCCTGCATAAACAATCTTTCTAGTTCCATCATCAAAATAGTTTTTGATTATGTATGGCAACAGTATAAAATTAGATATAGAAACATAAAGACATACTCTTGCAAAAATCCAGTTTTGCAAAGCTAGTATCATAAATATAAAATTAAGTGTTGATAGATTTATAAATATATTGCTATATTTCCAATCTTTCTCCAATCTTTCTCTGTTTATATAAGCCAACAACACTGGAACTCCATCTATACCTGCTCTAAGTATATGAGCTCCACCCTCATTGAATGTATCTATGTAGTGTCCATACTCTCCAGAAACCTCTTTTATAGCTCCAGCTAAGCTTGAAAACATCAGTGTTACAAATACTGTTCCACCAATTAAAAGAGCTATTTTTTTACTAAAAGCCTTCTCTTGAGATATAAAATATACTGGATAAAGAAATCCAGCTGATTTATGAAACAACGTCAGTAAAAAAACTAAACCCATATAATGCAATAACTTTTTCTCTTTCATAAACTTCACTCCAAAGTAAAAGAACACTCCCGCAACCATAGTTTGTCTCATCCCATTCATTGTTACAAGGTAATAACCCGAGGTCACAAAAAGATAGGTTGAAAGCTCAAAATATGTCGCCTCTCTTTTTAAAGAGAGAAGTATAAAGAAGTTACATATAAAAGCTACTGTAAATATAAGAATCTGTGGATCACTTGAAACTCTAGTTAATAACTCCATCAACTTTAAAAATCCTATTTCATACCCTACCGCATCCCCAGTTAAAACCAATAAATTATAACTGTGCTTATAAAAATATGTATCTCCTATATTGCTTCTCAGGCCACAGACTAAAATAAAAATAGCTGTTACTAAACTGAAAAAAAATAGATTTACCTTTTTTAAGTTATACTCTTTTACATCTCCACTTTGTCTTCCCAAAAAAGCTAGTATATATGTAGCTACTATTGTTATATAAAATATTCCCAACTCTCTCTCCTTATTTCGCTTTTTTCAAAATATACCTATAAAGACAATATCCAAATGGCAAGGCTAAAATACATAGAATTTTACATGGAGTTTCTTTTAAAAACTTTCTATTTTTTGAAATCAAAGATGAAGCAACATAGTGAATAGACTCTTTAAATCTATACTTTAAATCCCCTTTGGGATTCTTCATATTTTGAACTCTATAAAATGCAAACCCTTTTGGATTATTTTTATACTGCCTAAACATATTTAAAGACGATCCATCCTGAAGATACTCAACTATACAAACCGCTTCATTTATTAAACCCAAACTATAATGCTCATCCAACTTCATATATTTATAATCTAATCCCACATATTTTTCACCTTCAAATAGAGGATATGGATTTTGCTTTATCAACTCGGTTCTATAAATAAACTTTTTATCACCTTTAACTTTATGCAATTTGTATATATCAAAATATTTACTCGACTTCAAAATTTCTGGAAACTTTGTTCCAATTACCTCTCTATTTTCAAAAAGATTCAAAGCTCCAAACCCAGCTAACTCTTTACTTTTATTCTCTCTCCAGTATTCATTTATTATTTCCACTGCATTATCTGTCATATAATCATCTGAATCTATACAAACATTTAACTCTGTATCAATAACCTCATAAGCTTTATTGTGAGCTCCATGCATCCCTGTATTTTCCTGATAATAATATCTAATCTCTATTCTATTTTCATCTATCCAGCTTTGAACAAGAGCTTTTGTATTGTCAGTAGAACCATCATCTATAACTACCCATACAAACTCTTTTGAAGTCTGTCTAAGTAAACTCTCATAACATCTATGAAGTGTATAAGCTCTGTTATATGCTGGAGTGAAAACTGTTAACATCTTTTTCATTCTATCCCCTCATATACTCTCATGTATCTATCTACTGTATTCTCTATACTAAAAAGTTTTGCTTTTTCGTGGCAAGAGTCTTTTATCTTTTCATAAAAGTTTTTATTCTCACCTAACTCTAAAATCTTATTTTTTAAATCTATATGATTATCAAAATCGAATAACAATCCACTATCTTTAACTAAATCTGATATTCCAGGAACATCACTTCCTATAAAAGGTGTTAAAAGCATACTCTCTAAAGAGGATATTGGTAACCCCTCATACTCTGATGTTAAAAGAGATATATCCACCATCTTTAAGATATTTGCAATATCTGAACGATAACCTAAAAAATTAACTCTAGTATCTAAACCTAACTCTTTTGTTAGCTTTTCTAAATTCTCTCTCTCCTCTCCTTCTCCTAAAAATAATACCTTGTATCTATCAGGTAACTCTTTTAAAGCTCGAAGAGTTGTTTCGTGCTTTTTCACTCTATTCAATCTAGCTATTTGACAAAGTAGTATATCCTCTTTTTTGTAACCTAGCTTTTCTCTTTCTAAAGGTGAAGATCCAAAATAGTATCTCACATTAATTCCATTTTGAATTATATTCCTATTTTTATACTCGCCAATCCACTCTTTTAAAGCACTTTCTGTTCTCTCTGTTATGCTGACTATCTCATCATATCTAGAATACATGAATCTATCTAAATATCTAAATATATTCTTTCCTCTTCTATTATTATTTGTACTATGCTCTGTAGTAATATATCTTTTAGCTGGTAAAAAGTAACTGCTAAAGGCTGTCCAAAGCTGGGCTGAATAGATATGGGTATGAATAACATCATAGCCTTTTAGAACTTTTATCAAACGGAAAATATTTTTAGGACTATATATATCCCATCTGTGGCTTAGATATATTACATCCACACCTTTTTCTAGCAGTTTTTTTCCATATATACAGTTATGACTAGTCAGCAAAATAACACTGAAATTCACATCTCTCTTTTTCAGCTCTAAAGCTATATCATAAATTAATTTTTCTGCTCCACCTGACCCTAAGTTATGATTGACTATCGCTAACTTTTTCAAATCCATATACCTCTTTCATACTTTCTAATATACTCACAATTGAGTAACTCTCTATCTTCTTATAGTTGTTCTCAGAAATTTTTTTATATAGTTTTGGGTTATACAATAAACTTTCTAAAGCTGAAGCTGTAGCATCTATATCATTTAATGCCACTAAAAGACCATTCTCCTCATGAAAAACTATATCTCTATTTCCTCTTATATCTGTTACAACTAAAGGTTTTCCCGCTGACATAGCTTCCATTATATTTCTTGGCAATCCCTCTCTATAAGACAATATCCCCTGCATCTATAATATCCTTTATATCTTTTCTATATCCTAAAAAAGTAACCTTAACACCAAGGTCTTTCGCCATCTTTTTTAAAATTCCCTCTTGCTCTCCAATTCCAACAAATATAGCTTTTATATTTCTTCCCTTCAATCTAAGTAGCTCTAAAGCTTTTATTAGTTGAGCTTGATTTTTATT
>JBOFVP010000478.1:0-2096 GCA_051653165.1 Clostridium sp. | reverse complement strand
AAAATATACTAAGGTGAGTGATGTTATGAAAAGTATAGTTATTATTACTTCTAAATTCAACATCATGACAGGTGAGCGTAACAATTTATATGCTGCTAATGAGAAAGAACGTTATACTATTGAGTGGCTATCTCACAGAATGAAGATTTTTATGAACTACACTCTTAAGAGCCTTATTAATCAAACTAATCAAAATTTTTATGCTGTTTATGCCTATGAGGATTCTACTTGTGATGTAATTAATAAATTGCTTTTAGAGTATGAAAGGTTACCTGATAACATTATATTTGTTAAAAAGTCCTTGTATATGGAGTGTATTAAGGGATTATGTAGTGGATATGATTTATTGTATTTAACTAGATTAGATAGTGATGATATGTATAACAGGAATTTTGTTAATAGACTTCTAGCCCTTGAAATTGAAGAGGATACCCAAGCTGTATTGTGTAAGGATGGATATATTTATAATAGTCTTGATTTAAGGTTATCTATGTATTCGCATATTTCCTTTACTTTCTATTCCTTTATTTATAGATTGTATAAGGAGGAGTCAATGTTTGATTCACTTCCAATTACTCCTTGGGATTTACTTTTAAACTTTTTTCACTTTAGTGTTTTAAATTATAACTATATTCTCTTAGATGGACGGAACTTTATGTTTCATATTCACTCTGAAAATACTAATAGTAGGTTCCCTACAGGTAGTTTTGTGTTTTATACCCTTGGGGAAGCAATTAATGATAATAGAATTAGGAATAGAATCTTAAGAGAATTTTTCTAAGATATAGGGTGCCTAGTAGATTTAAGAATATGCTTCTACTAGGTATTTTTGCATCTATTAACTTGAATTTTAATTATTTTGTTATTTAATATTTGCAAGATTTACTATATAATGAATAAGTACTGCACTTTTGCAGTTACATATACATGGAGGTAGAAAATATGGAATTTATTGAAATTTTTAAAGCCATAATCCTTGGTATAGTCGAAGGAATTACTGAATGGCTTCCTGTAAGTAGTACAGGACACATGATATTAGTTGATGAGTTTTTAAAGCTGAAGGTTTCTCCAGAATTTATGGAAATGTTTTTAGTTGTTATTCAACTTGGTGCTATTCTTGCTGTTATCTTAATTTTTTGGAAGAAAATATTTCCTTTCACTTTTGATAACGGAATAAAAATTAAGACTGAAACTTTCTCAATGTGGTTTAAGATAATTGTAGCTTGTATACCTGCTGCTGTTGTTGGTTTATTATGGGATGATGAGTTAAATGCCCTATTCTATAATCCAACTACTGTTGCTGTAATGCTGATTGTCTTTGGTATTTTGTTTATTGTTATTGAGAACTACAATAAGGGTAAAAAGTCTAAGATTAATAGCTTAGCAGATATTACTTATACAATTGCAATGGTTATTGGATTATTCCAACTTATTGCGGCTGTATTCCCTGGAACTTCAAGGTCTGGTGCTACAATTGTTGGTGCTTTACTTATTGGTGTTTCTAGAACTGTTGCAGCTGAGTTTACTTTCTTCTTAGCAATACCTGTAATGTTTGGTGCTAGTGCATTAAAGCTTTTAAAGTTTGGCTTTGCTTTTACTGGTGCTGATATAGTATTACTTGTTGTAGGAATGGTTGTTGCATTTGTTGTTTCAATTCTTGCAATTAAGTTCTTAATGTCTTATATTAAGAAAAATGACTTTAAGGTATTTGGATGGTATAGAATTGTTCTTGGATTAATGGTTCTTGGATATTTCTATTTAATAGTTTAGGAAACTCTCAGAGTTTCGGAGGTTAGTGAATAGGTAAGGGTGAAGAGTTTCGGAGGTTAGTGAATAGGTAAGGGTGAAGAGTTTCGGAGGTTAGTGAATAGGTAAGGGTGAAAAGTGAAAAGTTATGGATGAAACTCGCAGAGTTTCGGAGATTAGTGAATAAGTAAAGGTGAAGAGTGAAAAGTTATGGATGAAACTCGCAGAGTTTCGGAGATTAGTGAATAAGTAAAGGTGAAGAGTGAAAAGTTATGGATGAAACTCGCAGAGTTTCTAAAGATTTACTAAAGAAATCCCTTGGGGATTTCAACCTTAACTATTCACTATTC
>JBOFVP010000477.1:0-2730 GCA_051653165.1 Clostridium sp. | reverse complement strand
ATATTTGAAGCTCAGACATTTAATATACTTACAATGCTTTGGAATAATGCATTACAGCAAGGAATTAGAGAAAAGAAGATGTTTGAAAGTGGGATTAAAACTTTTGATGAAGCTAAAAAATATTTACTTATATTAGATGAGGCCCATAAGTTTGTTAATACTGATAATATGATTGCAGTTGACTATTTAATTAGGTATGAGAGAGAAGCAAGAAAGTATTTCTCAGGACTTATATTGGCAACACAGAGTATAAGAGATGTTGTGCCTGAAAGTTGCTCTACGGAGGAGTTAAGTAAGCTAAAAACACTATTTGAGTTATCTCAATACAAATTTATATTACAACAAGATAATAATGCTAAAAAGGCTATAGCTGAAATATTTTCAAATCAGATTACAACATCTGAAATAGAGCTTATTCCATTCCTAAGAAAAGGTGAATGTGTAATGGCTATAAATGGGGATAGAAATCTTACATTCAAGATAGATGCAACAAATGAAGAGTTAAAGTTATTCGAAGGTGGGGCATAAGATGAATAAGAAATTTGTAATAGGGTTAGGAGTAGCTTTATTAGCTTTTATATTTGGATTAGGATTTAACTTCTTTAGTAATAGAGCTGATAGCAAGAAGGAAGATAGTAAACCAACTATTGAAAGTAATAATAATACTTCTGATTATAGTAATGAAGAAGAAGCAACAAGCGTTGATAATATAGTAAAAGTAGAGGATGGATATAAGTCCTCTATCATTCAAGGAACTAATGATAGAGAAACATTAGAGATTAATAATATTGAATGGATAAAAGAATATTGGTGGAATGACCATTTTTCATTCGAAGAACTTATTCAATCAAAAAATGTAGCTGAAAATTTTGCTCAAGGGATTGCTTTATATGAGAGTAGTAATCCGGAGAAGCATGTAAATAAAGCTAAGAAGTATGCAGCTAAGGATTGTTTTGTTAGAGACATGATAGAGCCATTCTCATGGCAGGGTGCCAAGGAGAATATTAAGGAAATGCAATTAGAGAATGTTGAGTCAGATTCATTTGAATATGTAATTGATGAAGGAAAATTATATTATAGCGTAATTGTATATTGGAATTGGATTGATAACAGAGACATTATTGCAAGTAAAGGCCATACAGAATATGTAGTTGGTGTTGAAAAAATAGATAATGAATTTAAAGTAGTTGATTACTACGCTAAATAATGGAGGTTGAATAAATGGAAGCTACAAGTTCAACTGAAATTACATTAGTAAAAAAGGTAGGTAAATATGCCTTATGGAGTATAGGAACAAGTGGTCCAGTAGTATTAGTTTTAATGCTTATAATGGTTGCTACTATGGCTGTTACAACTAATAAAAATACTTCTATTGGTGGTGTAGGAAACTTAGAAGGAAAGGTTCCTGCTCAATATATTGAAGACTTTAATTATGCTTCTCAAGTATCAGGAATACCCAATTGGGTTTTAGCTGCTGTATGTAAGCATGAATCATCATTTAGGATGGATGTAGTTAGTTCAGCAGGAGCATATGGATTGATGCAATTTAGAAAATATGAAAATGATGGAGCTAGTAACTGGGATTATTATTTAAATAAAGGCTTAGATCAATGGTTTAAAGAAGCAGGCTATAGCTATTCAAATAGTGAAGAAGCATGGGATATATTTCTTAAAGATAGTAAAATGCAAATACTTGCTGGATCATTTTCATTAATGGAAAAAGGTAATTATGCACTAAAAGCTTGTGGAATAGTAGATACAATTCAACCATTCAATGTTGAAAATATGAAGTTGTTCCCTTGGGATGCAGATGAAGATAATCCAGTATTAAGAGAGTCATTAAGAAGATTATTCGCGGTATATAATTATGGACAAGGTGCTGGTATGACTGTTGATTTAGATAATGCCCATTCTAATTATCCTAATAGAGTATATGAAACTGCTATGGAATTTAGAAAAGGTGGAATTGCAGTTGATGTAGATGGAGTAATAGGACGAGCTATACAAGTAGGTAAGGGAATGATAGGGAAAACTACTTACGTATATGGTGGAGGAAGAAATCAGAATGATATTAATAGAGGTATTTTTGATTGTTCTAGTTCAGTTCACTTTATGTATAAGCAAGCTGGTCTTGAATTAGGTCCAGTTACATCAGCAACAACAAAAACACTGATAAATATGGGGAAAAGAGTTACTTTTGATGAAATGATACCTGGAGATTTAGTATTCTTTAATACAGAGGGAATAAACAGCCATATGGGAATGTATATAGGAAATAATCAATTCTTACATTGTGGAGTTAGTAATGGAGTTGTAATAGCAGAGTTTAATAGTTACTGGAAGCCAATATTATATGCAGCTACAAGAGTAGTTCCAGAAGGGAGTGAGTAGATATGAATGCTAATAAATTAGAATTATTTAAAGATAAGCTAGAAGAGTTACTATATATAGTAAAAAGAAATAGTAGATTTAAATATATGGCATTTACTATTATTTTTAGTGGAGGGTTATTATTTTTCTTATCCTCAAATATGCTATTTAATAGTACAAGTAGTGATATAAGCACAGCATTAAATACTCCTTTATCATATGATACAATCAATATTTCATTACAGGATAGAGAGTTTAATTCAACGAATGGATTTATAAAATTCAATGTTAAAGTTGAAGATAAAAATATCAATAGGGATTTAAAACCGAGATTTGAGTTAAGGAGTAAAGCCGATCCAG
>JBOFVP010000476.1:0-3722 GCA_051653165.1 Clostridium sp. | reverse complement strand
TTTCTCCTTTTAATGAGGAAGAAGACTTTGAAAAAATCTATAATGCACTTATGGACATAGATATGGACTTACTTAAATGTAAAGAAATTAAAGGCTTTAACTCCATAATACCAGAAAAAATGTATGAACCTTTTGAGGTGTTTAATAAAAAATGGGAAGAGGTTCTCCTTAAGGATGCAGAGGGAAAAGCAGTTAAGGAAGCTATAATACCTTATCCACCAGGAATACCTTTAGTTTCTCCTGGAGAGATAATTTCAAGGGAAGTTATTGAAATTATTGAGGGTTATCTAAAGGGTGGAAGAGAGGTTATTGGAATAAATAATAATAAAGTTAGAGTAATTACTTAAAAAAGATGGATATTTCCATCTTTTTTTTATTTCTTTAGGAATTTTATGAAGTAGAACTAGTTACAATGATAACAATGTGGTAATATATGGTAGTGGAAACGTGGGATAAGACAATTAATAAAAATGTTTACAAATAAGAAATTTAAAAGGGGTATTGGGGATGAATAAAATAATTATAAGTGTAAAAAATTTATCTAAAACATTTGGAGATAATGAAAGTAAAACAAATGCCTTAAAAGGAGTAAACTTTTCAATCAATAAGGGAGAACTAGTTGTAATTTTAGGGCCATCGGGTTCAGGAAAAACAACTTTATTAAATCTTTTAAGCGGATTAGATTCTCCAAATGGTGGAGAAATTATTGTAAATGGTAAAAATATTAGTAAGTTTAAGGAAGGGAAGTTAAATAGTTTTAGAAGAGATAATGTTGCTTTTATATTCCAATCTTATTACTTATTAAATAATTTAAACATACTTGATAATGTAAGGCTTGGAGCTCACCTATCAAGTAAAAAGGAGAATATTAATAAAATAATAAGGGATGTAGGCCTTGAAGAGCATAAAAGTAAATTTCCAGGTCAATTATCTGGAGGGCAAAAACAAAGAGTTGCAATAGCAAGAGCTCTTGCAAAGAATCCAAGTATCCTATTCTGTGATGAGCCAACAGGAGCTTTAGATGAGGAGACAGGTAAACAAGTGTTAATGTTACTTCAAAATCTTAATGAAAAGTATAATACAACAATAATAATGGTTACACATAATCCAGGAATAGCTGAAATGGCAGACAAGGTAATAAAAATGAATAGTGGAAAAATAGTGGAGATGATAGATAATAATAATCCAGTTGAAGCTATGGAGGTTAAGTGGGCATGATAGTATTTATTAAAAATATTTTGAAAGGAATAACAAAGGATAAATTTCAAACCTTTGGACTAGGGATGATGATATTTCTTTCAGTTACTCTAATAAGTACTCTTTATAATGTTAATATGGGGACAATTAAAGGAGTAGAAAAGATAGAGGATGAAGGGAATCAACAAGACTTTATGTTTTACTCTATGGAAGAAGATGTTGAGAAATTAAGTGAAAAATATGATTTTAAATATGACAATAGAAGCTATAAAAATATTGAAGATAAAATAAATGGAGAAGCATATTATTTTAGATTTTTAAATCCAGAAGGAGAGATAAATACTCCAATAATAAACGAAGGAGTTCTTCCAAAATCCTCAAATGAAGTAGCTATAAATACTAACTTTGCAGAAGGAAACAACTTTGAAATTGGGGATGAAATAGAGATAAGTGGAAGTAATTATAAAATATCTGGTATTGTGGTAATCCCAGATTATATTTCACCAATAGTAAAAGAAAATAGCACTGTTTATAATGAAAAAAATGAAGGGCTAGTTATTCCATTTAAGGATGAATATAAGAAGATTTCATCAAATGAAATAAGAATGTTTAGTGGGAAGTTTAATGGGGAAAAAAGTGGTTCAATAATAGATAGTATGAAAAATGATCAGAAGTTTTCATTCTTACTTTTCAATAAGGATAATTATTCAATTAATAATATAAATGCAAAAATTTCAATGAATAACATTATTGTAATGGTTAGTATGGTGTGTTTAATTTCAATTGTAGTATTAATGCTAATATTATTTTTAAATAAGAAAATAAATAATGATAAATACTCCCTTGGAGTTATGAAGGCTCATGGTTTTAAATCAATTAAATTAGCTTTAGCATATGTGGTTTATCCAACAGTAATATTAATTCCTTCAGTTATATTAGGATATTTAACTTCATTATTGTTAACACCAGTTTTTGAAAAAAGCTTTAGTTATGGATTTTCACTTCCATCAAATGATTATAGTTTTAATCTAACAATGTTATTAATATTCTTAATAGCACCATTTTTAGTGTTAGCTTACTCTACTATAATTTGTGTAGCATTAAGGCTTAGAAGCAAGCCTTTAGAACTGTTAAATGATTTAGAAGATAGTAAGGTTAGTAAATCAACAAGGTTTCTTAGTAGATTTAAAAGAAGTAAGAATTTTATACAAACATTAAAATGGAATTTTGCAGTAAGTAATAAGAAGTTAATTCTTCTATGTATTTTTGGAGCTTATTGTGTAGGGCTTGAAATGATATTATCAATAAATTTATATACAATGCCAGGTGAAATGATTAAGCAAGAGTTTAAGGGAAGAAATTATGTTTATGATATTAGATTAAATGATAATAGTTCTAATCTAATAAAAGGAAATGATGAAGGATATTATATAGCAAAAGGGGATTTAAGCACAGTATTAAGTGAGGGGACAACAAAGGAAGTTTCTATAGACACCAATATAACAGCTATAAATAGTAATTCAAAATTTATTGAGTTGTTCCAAGGTGACAAAAATATAAATTCATATTTAGATGAGGGCTTTGTAATTAATGAGGTATTAAAGGAGGGGCAAGGATTAAAGGTTGGTGATAAGATAACAGTAACGATTAATAATAAAAAGGTTACTGGGGAAATTAAAGGGGTAAATCAATTCCTTTCAAGCAATGATATATACACATCACCTAAATTCTTAGAATCAAAAGGATTAGAGAATATAGAATTTAATGGTATGTTTACTAATAATCCATTAGAAGAGGAATATAGAGTAATGGTACTTGGAGTGACAAAGCTTGATGAACTCAAATATACCTTTGAGAAGAGCACAGAAATGGTTAAATCAGCAGGAGTATTACAAGCGTTAATTGGAATAGTGTTAGGATGTTTTATTATGGGAGTAACAACAAATGTATTAATACAGGATAATAGAAAGAACTTAACATTAATGAGGGCAATGGGATATTCAAACAAGGAAATAAATACAGCTTGTATTAAGGTATATACTCCATTTGTTATTTTAGGCTTTATGGTAAGTATTCCAAACTCATTCTTAATAATGAAGTTAATGTTTGGAGAGGTAGCAAAGACTTCATCAATGCTATATCCGGTAAGATTTAATATTGTTGCAATAGGAATTAGTTTAGTTACAACAATGGTAGTATATTATTTAACTACATTATGGTATAGTAAAAAGCTTGAAAAAATTTCATTAAATGAGGTTATGCAATAAGGAATTTATCATGGAATTAAACTTGTGGTAGTTACCAATGAATTTGGGAAAGTTTTAGAGTATTAATAGTATATAATAATTTAAAAAAAGACCTTATAGAGTTAAATCTCTGTAAGGTTTTCCCAATATCTTTTTGGCATCATTCTCTTTTGAAGCTTAGGATTAGTTCTTTCTTTAATAGTAACAGATTTAAAATACTCCTTCCAAAGGTCAGTATAATTATCCTCATAGCCCTTAAGCTGTTCATATTCCTCATTA
>JBOFVP010000475.1:0-1097 GCA_051653165.1 Clostridium sp. | reverse complement strand
GATGAAATAGGAAGAGAGTTTTTAAGAAAAGGACTTTCTTTAGATATTACAGAGGTTGACCCACTTGATAACCTTCATAATCCAGAGGGGGTAATTGAGGAAAGTCAGGAAGCCTTAAGAAATTTATATGGAAGTGAAAAAGCCTTCTTTTGTGTAAATGGAAGTAGTGGAGGGAATTTAGCTTCAATTTTTGATGCATTTAATGAAGGGGATGAGGTTTTAGTTGAAAGAAACTGCCACAAATCAATTTATAATGCATTAATTTTAAGGAAGCTTAAGGTTGTCTACATTCAGCCAAATATTATTGATGATATGGATATTTTTCTTCCTCCTTGCAAAGAGAAGATTTATTCAGCATTAGAAAGATGTAAAAATCCAAAGGGAATAATTTTAACCTACCCAAATTATTTTGGAATTGGATATGATGAAGTAGAAGAAGTAATTAAGGACTTAAAGAGTAAAGGGTTAAAGATTATTATAGATGGAGCACATGGAGCACATTTTGGAATTAATGAAGATCTTCCAAAATCCTTAGTTAAGGAAGCAAATTATATTGTTTTAAGTGCACATAAGACTTTGCCATCCCTAACTCAAGGTGGATTTATATTAACTAATGGAGAGAATAACATAGAGTTTTATTTAAGAGCATTTATGACAACCTCACCATCCTACTTAATTATGGCTTCTTTAGATTATAGTAGATATTATTTAGAGAAGTATGGGAAAGAGGATTATGAAAGAACCATTAATTTATGTGAAAAGTGGAGAGAGAAGATAAATTCAATTAATGGAATTCACATTATAGATATAGATGATTTACCTGAGGGCTATAATATTGATAAAACAAGATATAATATTTTACTTCAAGGGGAATATAGTGGACACCTGCTTTTAGATGAGCTTAGAAAAAGAAAAATTCAATGTGAAATGAGTTGGAGCAAGGGTGTTGTTTTAATTCTTTCTCCTTTTAATGAGGAAGAAGACTTTGAAAAAATCTATAATGCACTTATGGACATAGATATGGACTTACTTAAATGTAAAGAAATTAAAGGCTTTAACTCCATAATACCAGAAAAAATGTATGAACCTTTTGAGGT
>JBOFVP010000474.1:0-3675 GCA_051653165.1 Clostridium sp. | reverse complement strand
ACATATATACTTACTTTTTGTGGAGATTTTATTGCTTATACTTTCTATAATTAATGTTTTATCTACAAAATATTTTTCCCTTACCAATTCTTCATAATTTTCATAGGGCTTCTTAGTATTTAAATAAAAATTCATTTTTTATCACCCTTCCCTTTATCCATATTATACCCTAAAACTATGTACTTTAAAACAAACAAACTATCAATGAGGTAAAAAGAGAGGGAGAATAGTTAAAAGTGTAAGTTGAAAACTTTACCTGTTTCCTTCACCACTCATCTCTATTCTCCCCTTTGTCTTCCCTACCTCAACTTATTAGAGAAATTAATATATCCTAAAAGGTATATCCCCATCCCCATAACAAGTGTTTTCATAGAAAGATATAACATATCCATTATTGGCATTGTATATACATTATAAAGCATAATACTGATTATTCTTATTTGACTTTGGCTAATAGTTATTGAATATAACCCAACTGCTACCATATAAATACCCACAACTGCAATGGATAATCCTGAATTCTTTGTTAATATAGTTAATGTATACCCAAGGCTTGACATAAACAAGCACTCTATTGATAACTGTAAAAATAATGATATTAAATTCAACTCACCATACAATAGCGTAGTAATAATTGAATAAACAAATACTCCTAGTAAATATATCACCAAATACTTAAAAACCTTTATTAAAGAAAACATAGCCCTTCTAATTGGAAAACTAAATAAAACCTCACTACCTTCATCCTCAACCAAGTCCTTCATTGCAAAAATACTAAGCCAAGCAGCACCAAATGGAATAAAAATCTCTGATGTTAATATTATATTTCCTTCAGCTACCCCTCTTTCAAGCATAACTAAATTCGTTAATAACACGAATAAAATAAATATAAAAGGAATATAAAAGTTAATCTCCATAGCTCTTATTTCAAACTTTAACCTTTTAATAAACCTACTCACACCCATCACCTATTAAGCAAAAATATGCATCCTCAAGAGTTGGCTCAACTAACTTAGAATTATTTAAAATCACATCATTTTCATTTAAATACCTAACAACCACACCACCCTCAATATACTTTGAAGAAATAACCTTAACCTTTTCCCTAAAGCCTCTCGCTTCCTCCTTAGAGTACACCCCTTCAAATACCTTACCTCTTGCCATATTTCTCATTTGAGCTAAGTCACCTGAATATAGTATATTTCCCCTATTTAAAACACATACTTGGTCACAAGTTGCTTCAATATCCTCAACAATATGGGTAGAAATTATAATTATTTTATTTCCAGCTAAATCATTTAAAAGATTTCTAAACTCAATTCTCTTTTCTGGATCTAATCCAGTTGTAGGCTCATCTACTATTATTATTTTAGGATCACCTAATATTGCCTGTGCTATTCCAAACCTTCTAACCATACCACCAGATAACTCTTTTATTTTCTTGTTTCTATCTTGATATAATGCTGTTTCCTTTAAAACTCTGTTAATCTCACCCTGTATTTTGCACTCTTCAACGCCCTTTAGTGTGGCTATATAATCAAGAATTTCAACTAACTTCATGTTCTTGTACATTGAGAAATGTTGTGGCAAATAACCCAGTAAACTTCTTACACTATCCCCATTTTTCCAATTAATTTCTCCATAACTTATTTCCCCACCATCATACTCAAGGAGAGTTGTTAAAATCCTCATTAGGGTTGTTTTCCCTGCACCATTTGGTCCAAGCAGTCCATACATCCCCTCTTTAATTGTTATATTAATATTATTTAAAGCCTTATATTTACCATAGCTTTTATTAAGATTCCTTATAATTAATTCTCCCATTTTTCTACTCCTTTTAGATAGCTTTTCAAGAAATTCTCTACTCCATTAATAGTTCCATCATCTCTTATACACTCATAGAATTTTCTAGTAAAATCCTTCTTATTACTTGTTTCTGACTCTAAAATTTCACATATCATATCTTGAATATATCTTTGCTTTTCAACATTAAAGGTTAAGTCTATCATATAAAAATCGCTATGTTCCTTTAGCATTTCCAAAGCTCTTTCATTATCGAAATAAACATACTCTATAGTTCTATTTAATAACACAGGTAATAAGCAATTCTTTTCCCTACTATAATTTTGATAATATAATAATTCTCTTTCTATAATATTATAGGCTAAATCACTATATATTAATTTACGTGTTGGAGTAATTATCATTTCTCCCATTTCATAAGTTTTTGCCCCATTATCAAGCATAAAAATCCTTTTATAATCTTTTTTTATTCCCGTTATTTCCTCATAAGTATTTATTACTTTTTTTAAATCCTCATAACACTTTGGAATATCAATATCTCCTTTAGCAATTCTTGCATAATAGAAGGTTACATCCTTGTACTTTTCTTCAACAATTTCGTCACTTGATAATAAGTATACCCCATTTTTTGAAAACCCTTCAAAGGTGTTATACTCTGTTTCTTCTAAGTTTGAATACACCTTTTTATTATTATTTACCTTAATTTTATATTTTGATGGTGATGATAAATTACTCCATTGAGTTCCCATTCCATCCTTAACTCCATATACTTCTCCTAGATTAGGTAAAGGTAAGTAAGGATAATCTTGAGTTAAATTTATGGCATCATCATTAACAAAAAATGTTCTACCTATTACATAGATTGAGTATTTTATTTCAAGCTTCTCTCTCTCTCCAACATCTTTTATATTTTTTAAATCAATTGATAGTAAGTATCCATCTTGCTTAAAGTTTATGTTGTTTCCCTTACTATCTTTTACATACTCAATATTTGCATTCTCATGTAAGGTTAGATTTATATCTTTACTTCTTTCTAGAAATTCTATATCAAGTTTTACATCAAAATTTGTTTTATTACCTGCATTAACTAAAACATCATATTCTTCTATTTTATAATTATTTGTTGATAATCCCTCTCTATATGATGTGTCCTCTTCTTTATTATATATCTCTCCGCGTTTTAATGACTCTTCAATATTATATCTATTGTCATATATTTCAAAACTTGATAAGGATATTAGTACGGTTAAAATTAATCCTACTATAATATTTTTCTTACTTCTTTTAAAATTCAATATTAATAATATCCCTAATACTATGCATAATATTAATATAAACTTTGAAATAATATAGCTATTTATGTTATATCCTTGAATTGGATTGTAAATATCTATCTCTGGATTATATAACCCAAGAGTCATAAACCATTTAGTAATCCCCATGCTTTGGTATAAATAACTTTCAAAAAGCCTGAATACATATAAATTTAAACTTGTACATAGTACCCAAATTACAAATATTAATCCATATGCCTTGTATCCCTTTACTTTTTGTCCAATTATTAACCCTATTATGTAAAATAAAATCATTGGGACATAGACATAAAATACATACCCTAAAATTATATCCGTCAGTATTCCAACTCCATAGCCTACTATAACTGTTGCAATTATTTGTCCTACTATTAAATATAGTGAAAAAAAGCTTGATATTATTATTCCTACTAATAGTTTACTTAAAAGTATGTTTTCTTTTCCTTTATTTATTGATAATATAACTTCTTCACATAAGGATTTTTCTTCTTCCTTTGCCATTGAATAACCTAAGTATATTAATAAAAGAAGTAATCCTGTTATTAGATAACTTCTCATT
>JBOFVP010000473.1:0-1752 GCA_051653165.1 Clostridium sp. | reverse complement strand
TTGATATAAACTACCTTCTTAATTATTAATATTCAGAATTTGTTAAGATTCTATTTATACTATCTATCCATGAATCATTATCACTTGAAAGATATTCAATTAATCTGTTAAAATTACTACTGCCAATACAGGTATCATTTTCTGATAATTTTTTAACTCTTACTACCACTAACCTCAATTAATGTATTAATAAATTCTGGTTCAGGTAATGCTGCAAACATTCCCTTTTTATACTTTTCTATTATATCAGTAGTATCCCTTACCCCTTGTTCTGCTGTAAAATCTGATAATGAGTAGAGATAAACTTCTTCCTTATCTTTGTATATAAACCAAATCTGTTCTTTCCTTAATAATTTTTTACAATCCATTAAATTAATATCATGAACAGTAAAAATTAACTGTGAATCTTTATTTAATTCATTATTAAACATAGCTACTATTGCTCTTGTTATTTTAAAATGTATACTGCTATCAAGCTCATCTACAACTAGTATTTTCCCCTCTTCGAGGCTTTCTATTATATAGCTAGCTAAGGCTGTAATTTTCTTTGTTCCTGTAGAATCAAAAACCATACTTGGTACTTCTTTACCTTTGTATACAGATGCGAGTCTTATATAATCCTTTATGTCTTCAGGAATTTCTAAAACCTTTTCCTGTACTTCTCCTTTTTCTTCTCCCATTTCAACTTTAATATCATCCCATGGAATAAATTTAAAATCTTCTAAATACAAATCAGCATTTTTTATTAAACTAACAACCTTTTTTTGTAAGTTATTCTTATTTTTCAATAATTCAATTGTTTTTTTCATAGGAATATTATTCATATCTACTATTTCAATTTTAGATGCTATACTTATTAATGTTTTTTTTATATTTGCTAAACTTCTAAAATTATTAACATCTACTTGGTAAATAAACAGATTATTTTTTGATATAAGTGGAATCATATTTTTTAAATTTGAATCTTCACATTCATATTCATTATTAATACTATCTTTCTTAAAGAGTACATTTGATTTTTCATTACCATATTCATCCTTAACTTTTTCTGTAAACTTCTCATAAATAAACTCTTTATTTTTAGTATCATATTTAAAATCAAAATCATACTTTCTTCCGTTATCTAGGAATGTCATTCCTAATTCTGCTATTGTACTATTTGAAAAGATATTATCTCTAATAATAAACTTCTTCTGCAGTAATACATCTTTTATACTTTCAATACATTTAATTATACAAGTTTTTCCAGAGTTATTAGCTCCATATACTCCAACACTCTTCAATATATTAAAATTATTCTCAGTGTATACATTAGTTCCAAATCTCTTACTTCTCATATCAGCATTCATTGAAAAATTAATTTCACCCTCAAATACAAAACAATTTTTTGCTCTCATTTCTATAATCATATATACATCCCTCCTATTCTCTAATTATATACCATTTTTAATTTTTTATGCAATTATTTTGCATGAAAAATTTTATAATATATATTTATTCTTCTTGTTTATCAATTGTTACTTCTTTTATAATTCAGGATAAATTAGTGTAAATATCATTGATGCATAAAGTACGACAAAAAAAGGTCGATAAATAAATTAATAAATATTTTAACGGAGTGAGGAACTATGAGATTAAATCAAAATATGGCATCACTAGGAATATATCAAAACTACAAAAAAAACCTAGGAATGAATTCAACAGCATTAGATAGATTAAGTTCAGGTCAAAAAATAAATACATCAAAAGACA
>JBOFVP010000472.1:0-1996 GCA_051653165.1 Clostridium sp. | reverse complement strand
TAGTTTGAATTTTTTTAATACATCTTCTATAATTAATTCATTGGTTTCTTTCAAATTATCTTTATTTACGATTATATCTATTCTGTATAATCCTTCATTCCCACCATTTTTAACACCTTCATTCCAAATTATAAACGGTGGGTTATTATTATCATTGCTCATTAAGCCTTCCCAACTAGAATAAACATTTTCACTCCAAAACATTGTGGCATCCTCAATTGGCAATCTTTCATTTTCTAAAAATATTTCTAAACTTAAATATGAAAGCACTTCATTCTGATATTTTACTTCATTTGTTTTTTTTCTTTCCCTTGTATCAACTATTAACTTTGATTTTATAATTTTTCCCTCTAAATTTATTTCATAGATATTTTCAAACTCAATAGCACTAATTTCTTTAATTTTATCTGTATAAATAATATTTTCTTCCCCTATAATTTTAAGACATCTTTCTATAACTCCTCTTATACCAAAAATTAGATTACATCCATCAAACACTTGAGTATAAAGATATCCTGCCATTGTATTCAAAGAAACATCTGCCACAGGTGCAATTGATAATAATACTTTCTTCATTTCATCCTCTTCTAAAAATATCTTATTTAAATAATCTTTATATGAAAAATTAGAAAATCTTATTGAGTTTTTACTTTTTTTCCAATCAAATATAAACTCATTGCTTATTACTTGCTTCCACTCTTCACCTAATGCCGCTATTGTTTGAAAAAATTCCTCAATCTTTATTTCTTTATTAGGAAATGCTTTAATTAATGAATTTTTAAATTCCCCAATGTTTTTACCTAAAGATATTTCATATTCACCTAACCTAATTATCAATTTATTTTCTGAGTAATTACTTGTAATGTCTTCTTCTAATACTTTTGCTACTTTTGACATTACCCCATTTTCTATATCATTTTGATAAAAAGGTATTATTTTAGGGATTGGTGATGATATTACCCTAATTTTTAATCCCTTTCTTGAAAGTAAGGCTGCTAGCACTATTCCTGTAAGTCCCTGATTTATAATTGTTACATCTTTCATATTGCTAAATCCTGACTTTCTATAAGATTATTATCACTATATATATCATTATTTTCATCATTCTTTAAGATTAAATTTGCTGTATTGAATCCTTGTAAAAATGTGTATAATACCCCACCTTGCATGGCTACCCAATGACTTGAGAAATATAACCCATTAATTTCACTTTCATTTTTGTGTCTACTTTTATCAAATATATATTCCGCTCTCTTTCTATAACCTGTGTACGCACCTCTCCTGTTTCCAGAATATCTTTCATATGTTACTGGAGTTGCATCAACAATAACTTCAATATGCTCTCTAATATTAGGGATTTTTTTCTCTAATACCTTGAACACTTTTTCTTGTACTTCTTTCTTTTTTTGATTGTATTTTTCTCCTCTTACTCCATTTTCAAGTTCCCAATTTTTTTCTGTTGAATATGAAGTTATAAATCCTATTGTTAATTGGGATTTTCCTTTTGGAGTACATTCAGTATGCATTGAAAAGTTACTATTTATCATTATTGGTGGATCATCTATTATCTTTCCATTTTCTTGACTTAATGCCTCCTTAGATTCTGTTATATTATCTGAGTCTGGATAATAGTATAAACATTCACCATTTAATCCTATTTCATCAAGTGTACAATCTAAGCCAATCCATAATCCATAACTTGAATTACTTGCTTGCCACTTTTTATCTAGTTTATCAATAAAACTTTTTTCAACATGTTTTTCTCCAATTAGACTTTTATATGTTTTCCATATATCAATTCCTGATATTACATAATCAGCCTCAATAAAATTGCCATTTACACTAACACCCTTTACTTCTTTATTATCAATTATTATTTTTTCTACTCTTGATTTTGTAATAATTTCACCGCTATTTTTATAAATTACATTTTTTAATATATCTAGAATTTGATCCATCCCATTTTCCGGAATATAAAAATCGCCTGAATACTTAC
>JBOFVP010000471.1:0-9469 GCA_051653165.1 Clostridium sp. | reverse complement strand
TTTGGTTTATTTCAAGGCTTAATGCCAGTAATAGGTTGGGGATTAGGTGTAAACTTTGCATCTTATATTGAAAGAATAGATCACTGGATTGCATTCGTTTTATTAGTTATTATTGGTGGGAAGATGCTAATAGAAGGATTAAATGAAGAAGAGGATGAAGAAGTTAAGGAAGATTTATCAAATAAGAGGTTTGTTTTATTAGCTATAGCAACCAGTATAGATGCATTAGCTGTTGGAGTTAGTTTTGCATTTTTAAAAGTAAATATAATATATGCATCAATGCTAATTGCAATAATAACTGGAATTTTTAGTTTTCTAGGTGTATACATTGGTAAGGTTTTTGGAAAGCTATTAAATAAGAAAGCAGAAATTTTTGGAGGAGCAGTATTAATTTTAATAGGAGTTAAAATTTTGCTAGAACATTTACAAATATTAGGTTAAATTTTAAAAATAATTTAAAGTTATTTATTAAATTATAAAAATAATGGATTATTATTCAAGAAATATGTTAATATAAAATATAGAGGGATAATTTATCAAGATAAGTATGTTAAAACTATGCTTAAACTTTGTTAAATTTTAGATTAATAGTAAGGAGCACATCATACATGGAAAAGAAAAAAAATATATCTATGGCAGTAATAAAGAGATTGCCAAAGTATCATAGATACCTAAATGAGTTAATGAAAAATGATGTTGATAGAATTTCATCTAAAGAATTAGGAGAAAAGATTGGATTTACAGCATCACAAATTCGTCAGGATTTAAATTGCTTTGGAGATTTTGGTCAACAAGGATATGGATATAATGTAAGAGAGTTATATAATCAAATAAGTAATATTTTAGGGTTAGATAGAGAGTACAAAACAATAATAGTAGGAGCAGGTAACATAGGTCAGGCAATAGCCAACTATTCTAGATTTGATAAAATAGGATTTAACTTGCAAGCTATTTTTGATGCTAATCCAAAGTTAGTAGGAATGAGAATAAGAGATATAGAAATAGAGGATATTGATGATTTAGAAGAATATCTTAAAAAAAATAAAGTTGATATTGGAATAGTATGTGTTCCAAGATTAAATGCACAAAAGGTAGCAGACGTATTAGTAAATGGTGGAGTTCAAGGTATATGGAATTTTGCTCCAGTAGATTTATCGGTTCCAGATGAAGTAATAGTAGAAAATGTTCATTTAAGTGAAAGCTTCTTAACATTAATATACTTACTACATACAGCTCAAGATGAATTAAAGTAGAGATGTAATTATACATCTCTACTTTTTTTATAGGATTGTCTTTACATAAAAATATATAATTTACAATATATATACTAAAGTATAAATTATGGATAATTATCCATAATTATATTGCAAAAAAATTAACAAAGTATTATAATCATAGATGAAGCTAAATGCTTCTCTTATTTTTTTGTTTTTAATTGTTACATAATTAACAAAATTCAGAAATATTGAATTTTGTCGACAAATACAGACAAATAAAAAGATAAAAAAGGGTTTTTCTAAAAGGGTTAATTAATTTTATTAATTGAGATAGGTATAAAAGGAGGACAATAACATGGAATTAAACAATGTTTTACTTGAAAAAAATGATCATCTTGCCATTGTAACTATTAATAGACCAAAGGCATTAAACGCATTAAATTCAGAAACATTAAAAGACCTAGACGTTGTTTTAGGAGATTTAGAGAATGATAACAACATTTACGCTGTTATATTAACAGGAGCTGGTGAAAAATCATTCGTTGCAGGTGCTGACATAGCAGAAATGAAGGATTTAAACGAAGAAGAAGGTAAAGCTTTTGGAATACTTGGAAACAACGTATTTAGAAGACTTGAAAACTTAAACAAGCCTGTAATAGCTGCAATTTCAGGATTCGCTTTAGGTGGTGGATGTGAATTAGCAATGGCATGTGACATAAGAATTGCTTCAGAAAAGGCTAAATTTGCTCAACCAGAAGCAGGACTGGGAATTACTCCAGGATTTGGTGGAACTCAAAGACTACCAAGAATAGTTGGAGAAGGAAAAGCTAAAGAATTAATTTATACTTGTGATATGATCAAAGCTGATGAGGCTTTAAGAATAGGATTAGTTAATAAGGTTGTTGCTTTAGAAAGCTTAATGGAAGAAGCTAGAGCAATGGCAAATAAAATAATTGCAAACGCTCCAATAGCAGTCAGACTTTGTAAAGATGCTATTAACAGAGGAATGCAAGTAGATATAGATAAAGCAATAGTTATTGAAGCTGAAGACTTTGGAAAATGCTTTACTTCAGAAGATCAAACTGAAGGAATGACAGCATTCATTGAAAGAAGAGCTAAGAATTTCCAAAATAAATAATCTGATAAGCACTTAAAATTTAACCTATTTAATATATTTTTAAGACGCTAAATTTGAGGAGGGTAAATTAAATGAATTTTGAATTCACGAGAGAACAAGAATTAGTTAGACAAATGGTTAGAGAATTCGCTATAAACGAAGTTAAACCAATTGCAGCTGAAATTGACGAGACAGAAAGATTCCCAATGGAGAACGTTGAAAAAATGGCAAAGCTAGGTATGTTAGGTATACCATTTGCTAAAGAATATGGTGGAGCTGGTGGAGACACTTTATCATATATCATGACAGTTGAAGAACTATCAAAGGTTTGTGGTACTACAGGAGTTATAGTTTCAGCTCATACTTCATTATGTGCTTCAGTTGTTGATGCATTTGGTACTCCAGCACAAAAGTCTAAGTACTTACCACCACTTGCTAAGGGAGAAAAAATCGGAGCTTTCGGTTTAACTGAGCCAGGGGCAGGAACAGATGCTGCAGGACAACAAACAGTAGCAACTTTAGATGGAGATAACTACATCTTAAATGGTTCAAAAATATTCATAACTAACGGTGGAGTTGCAGAAACATTCATTATTTTTGCAATGACTGATAGAAGCATGGGAACAAGAGGAATTTCAGCATTCATAGTTGAAAAAGACTTCCCAGGATTCTCAATAGGAAAGAAAGAAGATAAGCTAGGAATCAGAGCATCTTCAACAACAGAATTAATTATGGAAAACTGTATAGTTCCAAAAGAAAATCTTCTTGGAAAAGAAGGTAAGGGATTTGGAATAGCAATGAAGACTCTTGATGGAGGAAGAATTGGTATTGCTGCTCAAGCTTTAGGAATTGCAGAAGGAGCTTTAGAAGAAGCAATCAATTATATGAAAGAAAGAAAGCAATTCAACAGACCATTAGCTGCATTCCAAGGATTACAATGGATGATAGCAGACATGGATACAAAAGTTGAAGCTGCAAAGAATTTAGTTTACAAAGCTGCATGGTTAAAGGATCAAAAGAAACCTTATACTGTAGAAGCTGCAAGAGCTAAACTATTCGCTGCTGAAGTTGCTATGGAAGTAACAACTAAGGCTGTACAAATCTTTGGTGGATATGGTTACACTAAGGAATACCCAGTAGAAAGAATGATGAGAGACGCTAAGATAACTGAAATCTATGAAGGAACTTCAGAAGTTCAAAAGATGGTTATTGCAGGAAGCGCATTAAAGTAATTAAGGGAGGGTTTTTCTAATGAATATAGTAGTTTGTTTAAAGCAAGTTCCAGATACTACAGCTGTTAAAATTGATCCTAAAACTGGAACTCTTATAAGAGATGGTGTACCATCAATAATAAATCCAGAAGATAAGCATGCTTTAGAAGCAGCTTTACAAATAAAAGAAAACAGTGGAGCAAAGGTTACAGTAGTAAGCATGGGTCCACCACAAGCAAAGGATGCTTTAAGAGAAGCATTATGTATGGGAGCTGATGAAGCTGTATTAATTACAGATAGAGCTTTCGCAGGAGCTGATACATTAGCAACTTCAAATGCATTAGCAGGAGCAATAAGAAAATTAGATTACGATATAATATTTGCTGGAAGACAAGCGATTGATGGAGATACTGCACAAGTAGGACCAGAAATTGCTGAGCATTTAAATATTCCACAAGTAACTTATGTTCAAGATGTTAAAATAGAAGAAAATGGGTTATTAGTAAACAGAGCATTAGAAGATGGATATGAATTAATTAAGGTTCAAACTCCTTGTCTTTTAACTGCAATTGAAGAATTAAACCACCCAAGATACATGAATGTTGGTTTAATCTTTGAAACAGCTAACAAAGAAATAACAGTTTGGTCAGCAGACGATATAGATGTAGATAAGGCTCTTTTAGGATTAAAGGGTTCACCAACTAAGGTTAAGAAGTCAATGACTAAGGAAGCTAAGGGAGCTGGAGAAGTAGTTAACAAGCCAGCAAACGAAGCAGCAAGCTATGTACTTGGAAAATTAAAAGAAAAACACTACATCTAGGATAATGGGAGGTTTAGTAATATGAATATAGCAGATTACAATGGTGTTTGGGTCTTTGCTGAGCAAAGAGAAGGACAATTACAAAAAGTATCTTTAGAATTATTAGGTGAAGGTAAGAAAATCGCTGAAAAACTTGGAGTAAAGTTAACAGCTTTATTAATAGGTAGCAACATAAAAGGTTTAGCTAACGAGTTAGGAGAAAATGGTGCAGATGAAGTTATCGTTGTTGATAATGAATTATTAGAGCACTACACTACTGATGGATATACAAAGGTTATTTGTGACCTTGCTAACGAAAAGAAACCAGGAATATTATTCATTGGAGCAACTTTCGTAGGAAGAGATTTAGGACCAAGAGTTGCAGCTAGATTATCAACAGGATTAACAGCAGACTGTACAATCCTTGATGTTGATGTAGAAAAGGGAGACCTTTTAGCTACAAGACCAGCATTTGGTGGAAACTTAATGGCAACAATCGCTTGTCCAGATCATAGACCGCAAATGGCTACAGTTAGACCAGGAGTGTTCACAAAGGTTGAAGAAAAGAATGAAAACTTTGTAGTTGAAGAATTCAATGTTAATTTAACTAAGGAAGACATCAGAACTGAAGTTGTTCAAATAGTTAAAGAAGACAAAGAAATTGTTGACATAACAGAAGCTAACATCATCGTTTCAGGTGGTAGAGGTGTTGGAAACAAAGAAAACTTCCAATTAATCGAAGAATTAGCATCAGCGTTAGGTGGAGTTGTTGGAGCTTCAAGAGCTGCTGTTGAAAATGGTTGGTTATCAAGAGATTATCAAGTAGGTCAAACTGGTAAAACTGTAAGACCAACAATATACATTGCTTGTGGTATCTCAGGAGCTATACAACACGTTGCTGGTATGCAAGATGCAGATATGATTATAGCTGTAAATAAAGATGCTGGTGCTCCAATCATGAAAGTTGCTGACTATGCTATAGTTGGAGATTTAACTAAGGTTTTACCAGAAATGATAGCTCAAGTTAAAGCTATGAAGTAATTATACTGAGAATTTAGGAGGGTTTTATTATGGAAAAGATTTTTGTTCTTGGTGCAGGTACAATGGGTGCTGGAATAGTTCAAGCATTTGCACAAAAGGGATATGAAGTTATCGTTAGAGATATAAAAGAAGAGTTTGTTGAAAAAGGAATAGCTGGAATCAACAAAGGGTTAAGCAAACAAGTTGCTAAAGGAAAGATGACTGAAGAAGTTAAGGAAGAAATACTTTCAAGAATTTCTGGAACAACAGACATGAACTTAGCTGCTGATTGTGATTTAGTTGTTGAAGCTGCTGTTGAAAACATGGCTATTAAAAAGCAAATATTTGCTGAATTAGATTCTATCTGTAAAGAAGAAACTATATTAGCTTCAAATACATCTTCATTATCAATTACAGAGGTTGCTTCTGCTACTAAGAGAGCAGATAAGGTTATAGGAATGCATTTCTTTAACCCAGCTCCAGTAATGAAGCTTGTTGAAATTATTAGAGGTATGGCTACATCTCAAGAAACTTACGATAAAGTTAAGGATTTATCAGTTGCTATTGGTAAGGAACCAGTAGAAGTTGCTGAAGCTCCAGGATTTGTAGTTAACAGAATATTAATTCCTATGATTAATGAAGCTACTTTCATACTTCAAGAAGGAATTGCTTCAGTTGAAGATATTGATACTTCAATGAAGTATGGTGCAAACCACCCAATGGGACCTTTAGCTTTAGGAGACTTAATTGGATTAGATGTTTGTGTAGCTATAATGGACGTTTTATATAGTGAAACAGGAGATACTAAGTACAGAGCTTCTTCATTATTAAGAAAATACGTTAGAGCTGGATGGCTTGGAAGAAAGAGTGGTAGAGGATTCTACAACTACTAAAATTAGATTAATAAGATGGCTGCGACTAAAAAATCGCAGCCATTTTATTATATAATTTTTTACATAAATAATAAAAAATTACACAAATACTATTCATTACTTCAAGTAAATGGTATAATTATCTAAAATTGAAAAATATAGAATGGGGGATTTATTCGTGTATAAAGTAATAAGCAAGAGATTATTATCTCCAAATATCTATCTTATGGATATCGAAGCACCAAGAGTTGCTAAATCATGTTATCCAGGACAATTTGTTATTGTAAAGATGGATGAAAAGGGAGAAAGAATTCCATTAACAATATGTGATTATGATGGAGAAAAGGGGACTGTTACAATAGTATTCCAAACATTAGGGGCATCTACTCAGCAAATGGCAGAATACAATGAGGGGGATCACTTTACTGATTTTGTAGGACCATTAGGAATGCCATCAGAGTTAGTTCATGAAAGTAAGGAAGAGTTACAAAATAAGAATATTTTATTTATTGCAGGTGGAGTTGGTACAGCACCAGTTTACCCACAAGTTAAATGGTTAAGTGAGCAAGGGGCAAAGGCTGACGTAATCATTGGTGCAAGAAGTGAAGATATTGTTATTTTAAAAGAAGAAATGGGAGCAGTGGCTAAAAATCTTTATATTGCAACAGATGATGGATCATCAGGATTTAAAGGCTTAGTTACTGATAAATTAAAGGCATTAGTTGAAGAAGGAAATAAATATGATTTAGTTGTGGCTATAGGGCCAATGATAATGATGAAGTTCGTATCATTACTGACTAAAGAATTAAACATACCTACAATAGTAAGTTTAAATCCAATAATGGTTGATGGAACTGGAATGTGTGGAGCATGTAGAGTTACTGTTGGAGGAAAAGTTAAATTTGCTTGTGTTGATGGACCAGAATTTGATGGTCACTTAGTTAATTTTGATGAGGCTATGAGAAGACAGGCTATGTATAAGACTGAAGAAGGAAGAGAAGTATTAAAGGTCGAAGAAGGTGACACTCATAAGGGTGGCGGCTGTGGTTGCGGAGGTGACAAGTAATGCTTAATTTAAAAAGAACACCAATAGCAGAACAAGCACCAGAAATAAGAGCAACAAACTTTGAAGAGGTTTGTTTAGGATATACATCAGAAGAGGCAGTTGAAGAGGCAGCAAGATGTTTAAACTGTAAGAACCCTAAGTGTGTATCGAAATGTCCTGTAAATGTAAGTATTCCAAGATTTATTTCAGAAGTGAAGACTGGAAATTTTGAAGAAGCAGCAAAGGTTATAGCAGAAGCATCAGCATTACCAGCTGTTTGTGGAAGGGTTTGTCCTCAAGAAAGTCAATGTGAAGGACAATGTGTTTTAGGAATTAAGGGTGAGGCTGTTGCAGTTGGAAAGCTAGAAAGATTTGTAGCTGACTGGAGCAGAGAAAATAATATTGACTTAAGTAGTACTGCTCCTAAAAATGGTATTAAGGTTGCGGTAATAGGAAGTGGACCAGCAGGATTAACATGTGCTGGTGACTTAGCTAAAATGGGATATGATGTTACTATTTTTGAAGCTTTACATGAAGCAGGTGGAGTTTTAGTTTATGGTATTCCAGAATTTAGATTACCAAAGGATACTGTAGTTAAGGGTGAAATTGATAATGTAATGAAGCTAGGAGTTAAGATTGAAACTAATGTTATTGTAGGAAGAACTATAACAATAGATGAATTATTTGAAGAGGAAAGCTTTAAGGCAGTATTTATAGGATCAGGAGCTGGACTTCCTAAGTTTATGGGTATTCCAGGTGAAAATGCAAATGGAGTATTCTCGGCAAATGAGTTCTTAACTAGAAACAATTTAATGAAAGCATTTAAGGAAGATTACTCAACTCCAATTAGAGCTGGTGAAAAAGTGGCTGTAGTTGGTGGGGGAAATGTTGCGATGGATGCAGCAAGAACTGCTTTAAGGCTAGGAGCTGAAGTTCATATTGTTTATAGAAGAAGTGAAGCAGAGCTTCCAGCAAGGGTTGAAGAAGTTCATCACGCTAAAGAAGAGGGAGTAATATTTGATGTATTAACAAACCCTACAGAAATCATTGAAGATGAAAAAGGATGGGTTAAAGGAATGAAGTGCGTTAAGATGGAGCTTGGTGAACCTGATGCATCTGGAAGAAGAAGACCAGTTGAGGTTAAGGATTCAGAGTTTATTCTTGATGTAGATACAGTAATTATGTCCTTAGGTACATCACCAAATCCATTAATTTCTTCTACAACAGAGGGATTAGATATTAACAAGTGGCAATGTATAGTAGCTGACGATGAAACAGGATTAACATCAAGAGAGGGTGTTTATGCTGGAGGGGATGCAGTTACAGGTGCAGCAACTGTTATATTAGCAATGGGTGCAGGTAAAAAGGCAGCTAAAGCAATAGATGAATATTTAAAATAATAATGAAGGTACTAAGGCAATTTAGCATTAGTACCTTTTATCTTGTAAATTTACATTGAAATATAAAATTTTCTAATTTATAATTATTATTAATTAGAAAAGGTTATAAGAAAAAGTTGGAACTCATAAATAACATGATATAAAAGCAAAATATAGAAAAGATGATATTCATATGATATAAGTTGTAGCTGAAAATTTATAAGAAATTATAAAGCTTTCAAAACAAGAAAGGATGATTACATTGGAATTTAAACAAGTAATTTTTGAAGATAATAAAACTATATTAAAGGGTGTTGAAAATTTCAACATAAAGCAAATAGTAGAATGTGGCCAATGCTTTAGATGGGAGAAGAAAGGGGAACTTGATTACATTATAATTGCCTTTGGAAGAGTGATTCAGGTTGTTCAAAATGATGATGAGGTTATAATTTACAACTCAAATAAGGATGACTTTAATAATATATGGGTTGATTACTTTGATTTATCTAGGGATTATACAAGTATTAAAAATGAACTATCTAAAGATAAGCTTCTTAGAGATAGTGTTGAATTTGGATATGGTATAAGAATTCTTAATCAAGAACCATTTGAAATGTTAATTAGCTTTATTATTTCTGCGAGAAATAGTATTCCAGTAATTAAGAAAACTGTTAAGAAAATATGTGAGAAATGGGGGGATGAATTAGAGTATAATGGTGAAATCTATTATAGTTTTCCAACTCCAGAGCAAATAAAGAATGCGACTTTAGATGAAATAAAAGATACAGGTGCAAGCTTTAGAAGTAAAT
>JBOFVP010000470.1:0-1355 GCA_051653165.1 Clostridium sp. | reverse complement strand
TAAAAGTGTTTAATATCATTATTTTTTTTAACATTACCTTCTCCTTCAAATAATATGAAAAATGCTCCTTTCAAACTTTGAAAAGAGCATCTCTTTCTTAGAAGCTGTATTTAACTCCTAAATAATAATTTCTTTCTGCTGCTGGATAATAACTTAATTTACCACTGCTATATCCTACATAATCATAATATTTTTCATTAAATAGATTATTTACTCCTGCACTTACAATTAATCCATCTTTAAAATCATAAGAGAATGATACTCCTGATAAAATATAGTTATCAACTTTAGAACCTAAATTCTCTTCATCCCCATTCGCATACATTTTTCCATAATATTCCCAAGAGTTATTTAAAGTAAGTTTATCATTAAACTTATAGTTTAAATTCAACACTCCTTTTATATTTGGAACCCCTGGAATATCCTTTCCGTCTTTAAACTCTGTTTCCATATATGTCAATGATTCTGAAATCGTCAACTTATCAAAGTAGTGCTCTAACGAGAATTCAATTCCTTTTCTTTTACTCATTCCATCTAAATTTCTATTACTTTTTTCCTCTGTTAAATCATTTTTTCCATAAAAAATCTCATTCTCAGCTTCAATATAGAATACAGATGTTGAAACATATGTATTTCCTATATAATCTTTTATACCTATCTCATAAGTTTCTGTTCTTTGAGGTTTATATTCACCATCCCAAGCACGAATTTCATCTGTATTTGGAGCTCTAAATCCAGTTGTATAACTTACATAAGTCGACCCTGAATCTGAATATAGGTAACTCCCTGTTAATTCAACAGCATCTTCTTTAAATTTTCTATTATAAGGATTTTTCTTTTTATCTATCCCATTGTACTCTATATTTTGTCTTCTATACCCTTGAGTAAATCTAAATTTATCAATAGTATAACTATTTATTAAAAACCCACCTAATGAATCTTTCTCTGCCTTTCCATTTCCATAAGCAAAATCTGTCGTATGCCCTTTATATATATCTCCACCTACAACCACATAACTCTCATCTAGGTAAGAGTATTTCAATTGTGGTTTTAAATATTTTATTTCAGTTTTATAGTTACTTCCATTTGAAGAGTATCTTTCATGAGTATATGTTCCTAACAATTTAAACTCTAAATCAGAATCTATATTATATACATAGTCCCCTACAAAATCATTTTTTTCTGTTTTCCCATCAACTCTCCATGCTTTTGGATTTGATTGAGTTCTATCTCCGTCAACCTCTTCTCTTGTTAAGCTTCCAGGAGCTCTAAACTCAGTATTTGAATAGTTATATTTAAATCCAAACTCACCCTCTGATAACTTATATCTACTTCTAAGTCCAAAGCTTTCTAAA
>JBOFVP010000469.1:0-1202 GCA_051653165.1 Clostridium sp. | reverse complement strand
ACTATAATGTTCCCTTATTACCTTTAATAGATTTGCATATCTTATAAATACCTTCTTTGATGTACCTACCTCAAGTAAGGTATTATAAAATCCTTTTTCATTGAATTCCTTAATAAAACTCTTATACTCTTCTCTCAGTAACGCAAATTCACTATCTATATAATGATTCCCAACAGAAGCTAGTTCTGTAATTATATCTAAATTCACTTTTTGATAATTTATTTTTGGAAGCTTCATAAAAAACTCTTCATCTACTTCACAATTAACATATTGATTGATATTTGTACACTCTGCATATAAAGGTAATGATCTATCACTTATTTCTTCTACTAATAAATCTTGTTCTATTAACAGACAATCACTAAACCATGAATCTAAATTAGAATAGCAATATAAAAACTCTTTTCTTCTTGATTTATCTTCTTCACTATTACTAGCTACAACTGAAAACTGTATTTTACTTAACTCATTAATCTTATCGCTATATCCTACTGTAAACCCATCCTTCTCATTTACTGAAAATGGGTCCTTATCCTCATAATATTTTACTTCTATTGAAATCCCTTGTTTTATATATTCAACGATTCCAGTTAATCTAAGCTTAACTCTATTTAGTAAAGTTTCCTTTTCCTCAGTGTTTTCCTCATTACAGTTTGTGATTTTAACACTATTAACTTTAATTACTACCTCTTCTGGAAGTTCTTTGTATTCACTTTTATAAAATAAAACTGTTTTTAAAATCATTTCAGAGTAAATCTCTATAGGTTCACCAAATAGTTTATTTTCTTTATCCTTTATAACTTTTATATTATCCTCACCACCAATTTGTAGCTTTAAATTTAGTACTGTATCAATTATTCCAAAATCAAACTGCATAAATTTATCTCTTAAATTAAGATAATCTTTTCCTGTCATAAAGTTTAATAAACTATCTTTAAAATCTTCATAGTTTTTAAAAATAGGGTTTTCTTCTGGGTATCCACAGTCAGTATCTTCTACATTTTTTATTCCATAGTTTTCTATCTTAGCAGTGTAGGTTTTAAATGAATTATCATTTATACCTTTGCTAAATTGAATTCTTGTTATAAACTTATATGACTTTTCTAGGATCTCTGCCGATTTCATTGTACCCTTCTTCAAATTTTTGATTTTCGGAATTTTCTTTTCATCATGTATTGATGGTATTCCAAAATACTTTGATA
>JBOFVP010000468.1:0-6183 GCA_051653165.1 Clostridium sp. | reverse complement strand
TGTTCTGGACTAACATATTTATGCTTTAATTTCTTAGCTTCAGTATAACTTTGATCAAATAATCTCTTCGTTCTTGGTGTTAATAATAACTCACCCTTTGGCATTAAAGTTTCACCATATCCCAAATAATCCTCTATTAGCTTTTTTACTTTCACTATACTAATTGAATATTTATTTAATATTTCATACGCCTCTCCTTTTTCTTTAATTATCCCCATCAATATATGCTCTGTCCCAATATACCCATGTTTAAATTTTTGTGATTCCTTTTGAGCCTCTAATATAACCATTTGAGATCTCTCTGTAAACTTCCCATAAATCATTATTAACCTCCCTATATATAATTACCCTATAATGTTTTGTACTATTTTTGCTCGTTGTTGTTCTATATCTTTAGCTGAAATAACACCTGTTAAATCATTTTTTATAACTTTATCTCCAACTTGAACCAATAATTTATTTAATTTATATTTTTCTAACTCAATTATTCCTAATTCTATTCCAAATCTTAATGATGATAGTAATTCTAAACATTCTGTATAAGTTAAGAGTCTAGCATATTTTAATATTCCGTATGCCCTATAAATACTATCTTCAATTTCATATTTATTATTTTTAATAATAGTTTCTCTACATTTATTCTCTTCTTGAATTATATTTTCAAGTACATTTTCTAGATTGTTAATTATTTCTTCTTCTTGTACTCCAAGAGTTATTTGATTTGATATAATATATAGATTTCCTAATGCACTAGTGTTTTCCCCATATGCTCCTCGTATTGTCATACCAACTTGATTTAATCCCTTTAAAAGACTTTGTATACCATCACTTAATGTTAACGCTGGCAAGTGAATCATTACTGACGCCTTTAACCCAGTACCCATATCAGTTAAATCAGTTGTTATATAGCCATACTCTTCATGAAATGCATATGAAATATTTTCTTCAATTTTATCATCTATTTTCATTACTTCATCAAATGCTCTTTTTAGATTAAGACCCCCAAACATACTCTGTATTTTTATATGATTTTGCTCATTTATTAATATGCTTAAGGTCTCATCTATATTTTTTATATACGCTGCTTTATCCTTATTTTTAATCAACTTATTAGTAATTATATTTTTTGATAAATCATTTTCAATGTCTTCTTTGCCCTCAAATAATTTAAAATACTTTAAATCTGCATTTTTATTCTTTACTAATTCAAATATATCATTAACAATTGCTCTTCCCTCTTCTACACTTATAACTTTAGGGAATAATTTTGTATTAATATTTCTAACAATACTTACCTTAGAATTAATAATAATATCTTCATTTTTAATAACTGTATTAACCCAATTGTCCATATTAACTTACTCTCCTAAATTATTCTCAATACTTTTAATCTTATCTCTTATGATAGCAGCTTCTTCATACTCCTCATCTATTATTGCCTTTTGTAAATCATATCTTAATCTTTTTAGGTTTTTAGAAATAATTATCTCTTTCCCTGTCCTTTTTGGTATTTTTCCAATGTGTTCTAAATCACCATGAATTCTTTTTACTATTGGTCTTATTTGAGTATTGAAAGCTCTATAACAATTTTCACAACCAACCTCACCACTGTCTTTAAAATTCATATAGGTATATCCACAAAAGTCACATTTAAGTTTTTCAAGTTCTCCACTTTTTTTAGTTGTATTTAAAGCTTGAATAAATCCATTAATTAACCCTTGAAACTTTCCATCAATAACTTCTTCCTTAGATGGTGATAATCCAACCATCTCCTTTGCACACTCTTCACATAACCATAGACTTTTTTCTTCTTCTTTTGAAACCTTTATAATATTTATTATTGCCTCTCTTTTACCACATTTATCACATTTCATAAAATAATTCCCCCAAATTTATGATAATATAACCATTGTCATTGCTTTTAATATATCAGCTCTTATTTTATTTCTATCATCTATATATCCTAAAGTTCTATCATTAATTGCTATCTTCATCAATTCTAACTCTCTATTACTTATTAATTTCAAATCATATAAATGCTCTAATAATATTAAAGAATTATGATAGGTTATAGAATCTCCAATCTTTTCATTTATCATCTTATTCTTTTTTTCTGGTTCAGTGAATGTTACTTCTTTGATTACTATACACCCACCTCCACCTCTTCTACTTTCAATAATATAACCTTTTTCATATGTAAATCTCGTAGTTAATACATAATTAATTTGTGAAGGAGCACACCTAAACTGATCTGCTAATTCGTTCCTTTGAATTATTACCTTTGAATCTGCTGCCCTATTAAACATTTCTTTTATAAAACTTTCTATAACATCTGAAAGTCTTGCCATAATATCACCTACTTAAACATTTGTTTTTGACTAACTTTGACTATTTTATATTATAATAATATTTATTTTTTATTATTTCAATATATTAGATACATTATATTTATCCTTTCTTATTATTTTATATGTTTAAAATAATTCAACTTTGTGAAATATATAGATATATTACTATAATTTTATGGAGGTTGTTATTTTATGGAGATCAAATGGTTGGGAGGCTCATCCTTCTTAATAAAAAACTCAATTGGCAAAAGAGTCTTAATTGATCCATTTTTACATAACTATTCTGATGATCTATCTTCAATTATTCCTAATATAATTACCCTAAGTCATAATCACTTTAATGATAGTTTATTAGATAATTTTAGAGATAAGTGCCCTATAATAAATACGCCTACAAATTTCTCAAATGAATTTTGTACTATACAAGGTTTTTCTACTTATCATGATAATGTTAATGGATTAAAAAGAGGAGAAAATATAATTTATAAATATAACATAGACAATTACGCTCTATGTCACTTAGGGCATTTAGGACATTTACTCTGTGATGATCTTATTGCAGAACTTGGAGTAATAGATATTTTATTTATTCCGATTGGTGGTCACCTTTCATTAAATGGAGAAACCGCTTCCAAACTTGTTAAATCACTATCTCCTAGATATGTTATCCCAATGTCTTATAGAACTGTTATGGGCCCTCAATTTTTAGATGGACCTCAGAAATTTATAAAGTTATTAAATTATACTACTCATGTTAAAGATAATCCTTTTAATTTTGATATTGAATGCACTATTAATAAATTAACTGAGTTAATTATATTCAGATAAATAAAAGGATCGCCTATAATAAGACGATCCTTTTATTTTAATTATTCTTGTACTGGAGCTCCAACTGGGCAAACATTAGCACAGTTTCCGCAATCTATGCAAGTATCTGCATCTATAACGAATATAGTATCTCCTTGACTTATAGCGTTAACTGGACATTCAGCTGCACAAGCTCCACAGCTTACACATGAATCATTGATCACAAATGCCATAAAAAACACCTCCTAATATTTTGTAGTTATAAACCAAGTATATTCTATCACAGTTTATAAATAAGTTAAAGTATTTACTAAAAATTATCCATACCTTATATAATCATATATCCAAGTGATTCTATTGAATCTATTATAGACTCTATGCTTAAGTACTGTTCATTATACACAACTGTAACTTCTTTTTTCTCCTTTGAGATTTCACAAGCTATAACACCCTCATTAAAAGATATTGCTTTTTGTATGTTGCTTATATCTTTCGAATTTTTTATATCATAAATCTTTAAAATAGATTTCATGACATATTCTCCCCCCTAATTATCATTAATTAATTGCTTAATGAATTTTTTATCTTCCTCTGATTCAATTTCTAATCTAATATCCCCTTCTTCTACGGAATCCTCATAATTACCTTTTAATAACTCTATATCAGTTATTTTATACATTTTAATTATCTCTTCTTCACCTTTACGCATCTTAACTTTAACACTTTCTTTTACAGTGTTATTAGCTATTACCTCTCCCTTACCATCTTCAGTTCTAACTAATGAACCAACTTTAGGTAATCTTTTTCTTATATCTTCATATGTGCTTTGCTCATAGTTTAAGCAACACATTAATCTTCCACATATACCAGAAATCTTAGTAGGATTAAGTGATAAATTTTGCTCCTTAGCCATTTTTATAGATACAGAAGCAAAGTCACCTAAAAATGTAGAACAACACATAGGTCTCCCACATGGACCTAGTCCTCCAATCATCTTAGCTTCATCCCTAACTCCAATTTGTCTTAATTCTATTCTTGTCTTAAATATAACAGCTAAATCCTTAACCAACTCTCTAAAATCAACTCTACCATCAGCAGTGAAGTAGAATATTACCTTATTATTATCAAATGTATACTCCACATCAATTAGCTTCATATCTAACCCATGTGCTGAAATTTTTTCTATACATATATCAAAGGCTTTTGTTTCTTTTTCCTTATTGTCCTTATGTTGTTGTATATCGTTATCATCTGCTATTCTTAATACAACCTTAAGTGGTGCAATAATTTCAGCCTCGTTAACTTCTTTTATTCCAATTACACATTCTCCAAATTCAATTCCTCTTGCAGTTTCAACTATTACATAATTCCCTTTTACTATTGGTAATTTATTAGGGTCGAAATAATATATCTTTCCTGCCTTTTTGAATCTAACTCCTACAACCTGTATCATAAATTTATCCCTCCAAAAAGCCCATTAACATTATACTTATCGATGTTGAATAATTCGAATTATTTATTATGTTACCTCTAGCTTCCTCAATATTTTTTAATATACTATTTAATTTCTTATATGACATTAAATTTGCTAATTTTCCTATGTCATCAATTCTATCATTATTAATAATTCTGTCTGCATTTTCTATCTCCTTATATACTATAATATCTCTTATAAAAGATACAAGTATATTTAGCAATTCAATCTTATCTCCCTTATATTTTACTATAAGTGGCTCATATTTAGCTATAATATCTTCACCAATTTCATTTATATCTATAAGTAAGTTAACTGCTAGTCCCCTTACTCTTTTTAATTCCTCATCTAGTAAAAATTTATCTACTCTTCCCGGTATTCCTTCTGAGTATGCTATTGCTGCATTTAATAGTTCACATCCGCTATGCTTATGTTCAACATATTCTCTAATTTCACTCTTAGATAATGGAGTCAACTTATAAATCTGACATCTTGATTTTATAGTTTCTAGTATGGATTCAAGATTATTACTTAAGATTATTATGTATACCCCTTGTGGCGGCTCTTCTATTGTCTTTAGTAATGCATTTTGTGCTTGATGAGTTAATTTATCTGCATCATGTATAATTATTACCTTCTTATCACTTTCAAAAGGTTTCTTTGATACTTCTTCAATTATATTTCTTACTTCATCTACTCCAAATGAAGCTTTTGATGCTTTATATGAAATAATATCTATATAATCTCTATCAACTGTTTTATTTAATATTTGTAAAGCAAAAATTTTAGCTATCTTACTTTTTCCTATTCCATCTTCACCTGCAATCAAATGTGCATGGGAGAGCTTACCGCTTTTCACTCTTTGGATGAACTTAGAAATTATTTTATTAAAACCAATAAACTCTTCCATAATTACTTCACTCTCTTCTTTATATTTTTATAAACTTATCTACATCAATCACAAATACAGTTGCTCCTCCAACTTCTACCTCTATTGGATATTGCATATACATACCAGTATTACCTGTAAAAGTGGCTGGTGTTGGCGTAGCAATTACTTCTTTTCTAGTTTTGCAAACATCTTCAATTATATCTATAACCTTTTGTGTTTCCTCTTTACTTACACCAATCATAAGCGTTGTATTTCCAGATTTTAGAAAACCACCTGTAGTTGCTAATTTAGTAACCCTATATCCACTCTCTGTCAATGAATCTAATAAATCTATTGAATCATCATCATTAACAATTGCTATTACCATTTTCATAAAACAACACCTCCATAAATTCTCCTATATATTTATTTTATCACATTAATATAATTATTTTATACATTTTATTTCCTACTTATGCAAAATATATTAAATTATCTATTCTTTAAAAAACTTTCAATAAGCACTTTAATATCATTTTGTACTTCTTCCATTGATTTAGATGCATCAATTACCACATTATTATCTCCGTATTCAGCTATAACCTTTTTATAGCCATCTCTAACTTTATAGTGGAAGTCCATCTTTTCTAAATCTAATCTATTAATTTCTCTTTCCTTATTTG
>JBOFVP010000467.1:0-1233 GCA_051653165.1 Clostridium sp. | reverse complement strand
AAACAAAGTCTAGCAAACACATTTATGTCAATATTAAATCCAGGAGATGAGGTAATAATTCCAATACCATATTGGGTTAGCTATCCAGAATTAATAAAGTTATCTGATGGTGTACCAGTATTTGTTGAAACCTTAGAGGAAAATAGTTTCAAGCTAACAGTAGAAGCTTTAGAAAAAGTATATACAAATAAAACAAAGGCAATTGTTTTAAATAGTCCAAATAACCCAACTGGGGTAGTGTATACAAAAGAAGATTTAATTGAGATAGCTGAGTTTGCAAAGGAAAAGGATATTTTAATAGTATCAGATGAAATATATGAGAAGCTTGTATATGATGAAGATGTTGAGCATATAAGTATTGCAAGTTTATCAGAGGATGCTTACAAAAGGACAATAGTTATAAATGGATTATCTAAGTCATCAGCCATGACAGGGTGGAGACTAGGATATTCAGCTTGCAGTGAAGAAATTACAAAACTTATGATAAGCATACAAAGTCATATGACTTCAAATCCGTGTTCAATAACTCAATATGCAGCCTTAGAAGCTATAAATGGACCAAAGGAAGACTTATCAACAATGATAAGGGAATTTAAAAATAGAAGAGATTATATGATTAATAGATTAAGTAAATTACAAGGAATATCCATAATAGAGCCTAAGGGAGCATTTTACGTTATGATAAATATTTCATCTTACTTAAATGAAGAAATTAATGGGAATCAAATAACAAATTCAGTTGAGTTTGCAAAAGAATTATTAAATGAAGAAAAGGTAGCGGTTATACCAGGAAGTGCATTTGGATTAAATAATTATATAAGGCTATCTTATGCAACATCAATGGATGTTATTGAAAAAGGATTAGATAGAATTCAATTGTTTTTAAATAAAATTAAGTAATGATTTGGGATGTATCATAAATATAATTTATAGAAGATACATCCCTTATATTTTAATCGAAGGAGATAATGATGAAGAAAAAACTAGCAATATTTGATGTAGATTACACACTAACAAAAAAAGAGACTTTAATGGAACTATTTAAATATGTTGCAATTAAAGAAAAGAAAAATATGAAGTACATACCTAGAGCATTATTTAGTGGATTAATGTTTGTAACAGGAGTATATGATGAAAGAAAGGTTAAAGAAACATTTCTAAAATTCCTTCATGGAAGAGAGGAAGAAAGCTTTAAGAAATTAATTAAATCATATTATGAGGAAAGATTAAGTA
>JBOFVP010000466.1:0-2653 GCA_051653165.1 Clostridium sp. | reverse complement strand
TCCTTTGATTTTTTAATCATTATAAATCCTAAAGTAATTACAGTAGTTAAATATACTACATGAAAAATAGGTTCCATTATTGCTTGCATAATATATCTCCTTCGTAAATTGAATTATCTTGATGATATAACTATATAATAAACATGTTTATTATAAATAAACATCATCTTAAATCCATCTTAAATAATTAATTTTTACAATAGAAAATTTTTAAAAGTGATATTATATAATTTATAACAGAGATTTTTTATACAATGTGAAGGAGTAGTTATGAATAAGAATAAAATTTTAATTATTGATGATGAAGAGGATATAGTTGATATACTTGATACGGTTTTAAGAAGAGAAGGCTTTGATAATGTATATAAAGCTAATACTGGGGAAGACGGTTTTAAAATTTTTAGTAAGGTTAACCCTGATATTATTTTATTGGATATAATGTTACCAGATATAAGTGGATATGATGTTTTTAATGAAATTAGAAAAGTGAGTCAGGTACCAATATTATTTATATCAGCTAAGGGAGAAGAAGTTGATAGGTTATTAGGCTTTGCAATGGGCGGAGATGATTATATAACAAAGCCTTTTAGTGCAAAGGAAGTGGCGTTTAGAGTAAAGGCAAGGCTAAAGGTATTTGATAATATACAAGTACAAGCCAAAATAGTTGAAAAAATAAAATTTGGAGACATTGTTATAGATAAAGAGAGTAGAGAAGTTTATAAAAATAATAAATTACTAGAGTTTACTGCTAAGGAGTTAAAATTATTATTTTATTTAGTTAATAATCCAAATAGAATTATAAGCAAAGAAATGATATGTAGTGAGGTTTGGGGAGAAGATTTTTTTGGATATGATAATACCATTACTGTTCATATAAGAAAGTTAAGAAAGAAGATAGAAGATGACCCATCTAAACCCAAATATATTACAACGGTTATAGGATTAGGATATAAGCTTATTATGAGGGGGGAATAGGGTGAAGGGGAAGTTAGTTACTCATTACTTTATATCATTTATTATAGCATGTACAATAATATTTATTTTTAATATAGGGTTTATGGTTAATAATTTATATAACAAAGGTAGTTTATATAGTTATGAAGAAAATACTGTTGTTGACCAATTTGAAAATTATATAGTATTAGGAGAAAATAATATTCCTAAGGTGAATCAGCAGGGGATAGACAAGTTGAATAATGAAAGTATGGGGATACAAATACTAGATTCAGGTAATAAGGAAGTATATAGCTATAATAAACCAATAACTGCATTAGAGTCTTATTCTAATAAGGATATTATTAATACATACTTAAATCAAGATGAAACAATGTTTTTAGAAGAAACAATAATAAATGATAATAAATACACGTATTTACTTTTTATGAGCCCAAATACTGTTAATAGAATAATATATACCTATGATGTCCTATCTCTTAGGGAAGCGCATCATTTCCCGGTGTTAATAGTAATTAATATAATATTAATTTTAATACTTAGCTGTCTTTTTACAGTTAGAATATCTAGGCCTATAAATAGGATAATAGATAAAATATTAGATTTGTCAAAGGGAATGTATGAAGAGAGAGTTGCAAAGGGTGGGATATACTACAAAATAGAAGAGAGACTTAATAGTTTAGCAAATAGATTAAAGAAGAATGAACTTGAGAGAAAAAAGCTTGAAGAAATGAGAGAGGAATGGATTTGTAATATAACTCATGATATAAAGACACCATTAACATCTATAATAGGTAATGCTGAGATTTTATCTGATATTAATTATGAAGTTAGCGATGATTTAAGAGTGAAAAAATGTAATGTTATTATTAGTAAAAGTGAATATATAAAGAATTTAGTTGAGGATCTAAATCTTACAACTAGATTGAAAAATAATACTATTATGCTTAATAAAAGAAGAATTAATTTAGTTTCTTTAGTAAGGCATGTAATAATAGATATTATTAATGATGAGAATTACAGTGAGAAAAATATTGAATTTAAATATTCTAGCAATGAGATTTATTTAGAGTTAGATGAGAGACTAATTAAAAGAGTGTTTATAAATCTAATTGTAAATGCATTTATTCATAATGATGATGATGTGAAGGTGGGGATTAATATAGAGGAAACTTTAGATGGAGAAATTTATATAACCATTAAGGATAATGGTAAGGGCGTGTGTGAAGAGGATTTAGATAATATTTTCAAAAGATATTATAGAGGAACTAATACTAAGAAAAAAATAGAGGGATCAGGTCTTGGAATGGCAATTGCACATGATGTAATACTTTATCATAATGGAGATATTAATGCCTATAGTGAATTAGGGGATGGATTAAGTATAGTAATTAAATTAAGATTTTGATTTAATAGTATAAATTTGTTATTATATATGTATCATGTAAAATGATTACATAAAGTAGAAATGGTTAAATTGATGTAAAAGGAGAATTTTTATGAATATTAATAGAGAATTTATACTAAATGCTGCAAAAGAAATATTAGAATTTGATAGCCCTACTGGTTTTTGTGGTGATATTATTGATAAAATAGAAGATATGATAAAGGGGTATGGGTATAATTTTGAGAGAACTAATAAGGGGTGTGGAATCATTACTATTGAAGGAAATAGCAATGATAAAACTGTTGGACTTTG
>JBOFVP010000465.1:0-2211 GCA_051653165.1 Clostridium sp. | reverse complement strand
CTTGGATGGAAATTAAGCGTGTTGCAGGTGGAATTGTTGTTGAGGATGGGGCTGATGATAGTTTAAGGATTGCTGAGGTTTTTGGTAAGGAGATAATTTTTAAGGAGTCTGAGATTAGGGTTATTGATGGGCATAGTGTAAGGAGTTTTGATAGGGGGAGTATTAGTAGGGATATTAGAGGGTTTTTGAGGTGTTTGATGAAGTAAGCTAAGTAGTGAACTTAAAAGATGAGATTAACTTTAAGGTTATTGAGGAGAAGAAGGAGGTTATTTGCGAGAATGAGTAAGTGTTATGATAAATTAGTTAGAGATAAAATTCCCGAGGTAATTAGAGCCTCAGGTAAGGAATGTGAAATAGTAGTTGCCCCTATTGATGAAAGATTAGAGCTTCTAGAAAGAAAACTTAATGAAGAAGTTAATGAATACTTAGAAGATAAAAACCTAGAGGAACTTGCAGATGTAATGGAAGTTTTGTTTGGTATTGCTCATAATATGGGATATTCAGAAGAGGATTTAATAAAAAAAAGATATGAGAAGCTTTTTGAGCGTGGTGGATTTAAAGAGGGTATTGTTTTAAAGAAAACTTGGAGTAAATAATTTGTTTAGGGGGTATACTTACTTATGTAAATGAGAGAGTATACCCTTTATTAATAATACAAATATAATAAATGTATTTTCTTTTATATTTAGGCAACTCTAATAGTGAAAAACTAACGAGGTGATTAATATGATACAAATAATAGAAAGAAGTTTTAACTCTATAGAGGATGCAACAAAATTTGCTAATATAATATTAATATCATATGACCATGTGCAAGATATTGAATTTATAAATAATGTACCAGAGAAGTTTATAGTATTGATAAAACTAAATATAGAAGGAAATTACGAGTTGTATGAAACATTTGATTTAGCTAAGTTGAGCAAGGAAAAAAGTGATGTAATACAATATGTCTGGCAAAATAGTTATAAGATATCATTTGATGATATTAGGTTAAAAGAAGCAGAAATTTTCAAACGTGTAGAAAATTCTGTTAAGTATTATAATCAGAGAGAATATAATTATTACTTAACGTTAACCTTTGGACTTAAGGATTTTATTAATGCAATAGAAATAAGAAGTACTGGAAGTAAAAATGAGATAATTTTAAATAAATTTTATAGGGATAATTATTATGGATATTTTTCTAGAACAGAAAAACATTTAATTACTGAAGTAGTAGATTATAAAGTATTGTTTGAGCATGTTTTAGATGTGTATAAACAAAGAGGGTATTTATTTGATAAGGAAAGTATTAATACTTTAAAGACAATGTTTAGTATCATAGCTGGGTGTATTAATGAAAAGAAAATTAAAGAGCAACTAAATAAAAAGAGTTAGTAGGAGTTTTATTTTAGGGTATAAATAATGTTTCTAATTTAGATGTTGTAATTGATAAGGATATGTTTATTGATAGACTATGTTCTGTTATTCATCCTCTTTATCAGATTGCTTATAATCAAGGGTTTAGAACTTGGTGCTTTAGTGATGAGATTAACTTTAAGGTTATTGAGGAGAAGAAGGAGGTTCTTTGCGAGAATGAGTAAGTGTTATGATAAATTAGTTAGAGATAAAATCCCTGAGGTAATTAGAACTTCAGGTAAGGAATGTGAAATAGTAGTTGCCCCTATTGAAGAAAGATTAGAACTTCTAGAAAGAAAGCTTAATGAAGAAGTCAATGAATATTTAGAAGATAAAAACCTAGAGGAACTTGCAGATGTAATGGAAGTTTTGTTTGGTATTGCTCATAATATGGGATATTCAGAAGAGGACTTAATTAAGAAAAGGGAAGAAAAGCTTTTAGAGCGTGGTGGATTTAAAGAAGGTATTGTATTAAAAAGAACATTCTCCAAAAGTAAAGAAAATGCATGTATGAATGAAAAATTATGATTAAATAGAAGAAGGTATATCTCATACTAGGTTAGATAGATCTTGTGATTGTTGCGGTGGAGTAGATAAGAGAGTTCTACATTTCTTTCATAGACATAGTATATAAAAATAAATCAATCCTAAAGTTACACCAATTGAAAATAATGATTAAATATGTTAAAATTTAGATATTAAAATTGGAATGAGGAACAAAATGGCTAAGTTTTGCATAGAAGATGGTGCAACCAAAGCTAAAGCCACAATGGCAGTAGAAGCCATTGATGAAATAATAAACGCAATGAA
>JBOFVP010000464.1:0-1513 GCA_051653165.1 Clostridium sp. | reverse complement strand
GAAGTAATAACACTTATTGTATCATTTGCAACAGTAGTCAAACCTGCTGTAACAGTAGCTCCTATGTTTGGAGTTTCAGCCGCGTGTGCTTGTATAGTTGTAAAAACTGTACTAGCTGCAACAGTAGCAACAGAAGCTTTAGCATAAGCATTGTTTTTTAATTTAATTAATTGTTCTTTCATAAATGAACCCTCCTAAAATAATGTTTTAAAAAATTTTAAAATATATCTAAAAGTTATACTTAAAGCATAACCGATAGAACCAGTAAAAAAACCAAGAGCAACCATATTGAAGACATCAGAGTAAAAATTACTCACCAAACCACCCCTTTAAAAAATCCTTAACGAAAGAAGAAAGAACAAAACCAAGAATAAATGCAAGTAATAAACAAATGGTAAAATTTACTTCATAAATATCATTTAAAATTTTTTCAAAATTCGTAGGATCTAATGTTAAAGTATGTGTTTCAGATATTGGATGATTAGAATTTAAATCTAATTCTTCGTTTTCCATAGATCACCAAGGTTGACAGAATTTATAAACTGTAAATCAGTTATAGAAATTCTAGATATATTGTTTTTATCAACTTTAATTGACAAGATAGCCTTATAAAGACCAGCACCTTTTAATTTAGGCAATAAAGAATAATCGCAAGATTCTTTAATGAAATCGTACCCTTCAGCATTATTAGCAAGTGTTTTCTGATTTGTAACATAAGCAATCTTAACACCTTTCATAACTTCACCAGTTTTTTCATTAGTAAACTCATAGTGAGAATGATTTAAAATTAATATTGTATTTTCCATTTTATGAACACCTTTCTTTCTTTGTAATATTTAGGATATATATTAAAATAATAATAACATAAATAGAAAGATTTTTCTAGAAAAAACATTCTACAATATACGATATATATTACAATATATAGAAATTTTTATAAATATATATTATAATAAGTTAAGGAGATGATAAAATGGGCTTAAAGAAAATAAGAGAAAGTTTAAATTTAACTCAGGAGCAACTAGGGGCAAAATGTGGAACAACTGGTAAAACAATATATAACATTGAAAGTGGGAAAGGATGTAACAGTAAAACACTATTACAAATATGTAAAGCTTTAAATTGTAAATTAGAAGATATTATAAAAGCTAGTGAAAATTAACACTAGCTAAAAAAAAATTAATATGATATTATTTAAATACACGAAAGAGCGTTAATTGTTTCCAGTAAGCAATTTTTTATACGTTCTTTTTTTCTTATCTTTTTTATACATATACATTAAGTCATTGTCATTAAGGTAAGTACATAAGTTTTCAACATCATCAAAAATGTTAAAAGTATCTTTATTATCAATAAGAGCAAGAAGAGAAATATTACTTTTTATCTTATTCAAAAGAGCAGATCTATTAACATTAAGATTATACTCTCTTTTAAATTTTATAGATGAATTTGTTTTTATTTTACACTTTTGAATATATTCCCACCACTTAAAATTGAATTTAACAGTCTTATC
>JBOFVP010000463.1:0-2114 GCA_051653165.1 Clostridium sp. | reverse complement strand
CACGATTATGTAAATCTTGATATCTTTATTGTTTTTGATGTAATAAAAAATAGATTACCTGAAATAAAAGAAAACTTTGAAAAAATAATCTCAATAGAACTATTAAATGAAAACTTCGCTAAAGAGGAATACGAAGCATGTATTGGAAATAGATATTATAAACATGTAGATTTTGAGAAAATACAAAATAAGAATCGTGATAAAATATAGGTTTGTAGCCCAAGTTCCATTTTTTTCCAGAAATCGTACCATTGGAAAAATAAAGCCTTAGACGGTAGTTTCTAAGATTTTATTTTTAATACTCACACCATCTTCAGGCTTCAGTTCCATAGCCATTAAGTAAAACTGAAGAATATTATAAAGAGGAAGTTGAAAAAATCTTTGATGAATTAAGCAGTATATATTAAAATTAAAAAATTCAAATTTTCAAATTGAAGAGCATTAAGATTTGATTTTTAAATTTTTTTTTAAAATTATATAAATTTAGAAAATTTAAGAAACACAAAAAGACCTATTTAATACAATAGAGTCAAAGTTTTATATTTTATTTGGAGAAGCTCTAAGCTAATTTTTTTATCAGAGTTTTAGTAGATTTATATAACTCTATTTTATGAAGCGCTTTAGCTAAAATGACTGTTATTAATTGAGTGATTCCTGAGAAAATTAAATCAAATTTTATTGTATCAGTAGTAAATGATTTTGGTTTTGATAAAGAGAAATTTTCTTTTAGTAAGTTAATAGTTCTCTCTATTACAACACGGTTCTTGTATAAATTATTAAAATGGTCTGTATTTCTTTGAATTCCTGGATACATCCTAAAATCTTTATCAGGATAAATATATGCACATTTTCCGTAATGAGAATTTGTACAAGGCTCTTCACAGGTATTTTTTCTTGTTGACTTAACTGGTATTGATTTATGACATACATATTTAATTCTAGTTGAACGGTTTTTCCCACCTGATTTTCCTAAGCGTATAAATGGGGTTTTATCTTTTGGACAAATAGGGCAACCAAATTCATCAAAAATGTCATGAGGTTTTTTAGAACCACGTTTATTTAAAAGAATACAAGCACGAGAAAAGTTAAAGTCATTTTTTAAGATAGAATAATTATCGTATGAATCAAATGCAGCATCTCCTAAAAAAGTTGAAAAATTAAATTCAGGGTGAGTTGTAAAAAAAGTCAGAAAGTACAGGTTTTAATGATATAGAATCACCTATTTCTTTGTCCTGTGTAGAGTCATCAGATTTAGGAGTTTTAGTTTCAGGGTGTTGATTTTTAAAATCATTATCAAAAATAGAGATATCTCTAACAACACCTAACCCACTGGTTAAAATACCTGCTTTAATAGCATAGCAAAAATGACCATTGATATATTGTTGCTTAATTTCCTTATTGGCGCTAGCAACATCAAGAAGAGTAGAATAAACATATTTATATGGATCTAAATTAGTGCTATTTTTAGCAAACTGTTTAGCAGACTTTAATTTAGCAGTAAAGAATTTAGGATTATTTTCGCTTACAGCAGGTTCAATACCGGTAGTATCATAAAGCCTTTGTTTTACTAATTTTTTTAGTATTACAATTGGCTAATAAAATAAAAGGAGGATGTGATATAACGTTCTATTTATATCATACAAGAGAAATATGAAAAAAATAGTTATTGCTTGTCCTAAGTGCAAAGAAAAAATGAGAGTAATGGATAAAGTTGCTAAATACAAATGCCCAAACTGCAACGAAATATATAAATTTACTAGTTTTCAGAGGATACTACAAAAATTCGTAGGCTTTTTTAAAGGTATTGTGCAAACACTCATTGATATAAAAATAAATTTTATAACAAAATATAAAAACACTAAAGCCACATACAATTATATGAAACAAATGAAAACTAATATGAAAAATAATCCCAATTGGTCTAATTACCATAGAGAACAAGCTGAAGCAAAGAAAATGAAGCAAGCTCAAAAACCTAGTTTTTGGGATAGATTTAGAAAATAACTAAAAAGATTGACCAAAAAATAAATGGGCTGACCTAAGTGGTCAGCCTCATTTTTTAACTACTTTATAACGATGTTAACTATTTTCCCAGGAACAACAATAACTTTAAC
>JBOFVP010000462.1:0-1236 GCA_051653165.1 Clostridium sp. | reverse complement strand
CAAGTTAAAATATGATAAAATAGTAAGAAATAGAGAAAAATAACAAGTTATGAAATTAAAATAGAGTTAATTTATATAGTAGTAAATAATGAATTAAAATGAAACGAAGTTATACTACCTGCAATCTAGATATTACAATGCAGAGCAAGGTAGATTTATTAATGGTGATGGAATGAAAAGTTGGAGTGAGGATATTGTTATAATAAGATATCTAGGCTATTATAGTAGTATATAATGATTAGGATTCGGTAAAATGAAAGGTGAGTGTTTTATGTTATATCATGCTTGAGGGGAAGTGGTTGAATTTCCAGAGATAAGAAAAAGTAAATATACTAAAGATTTCTCTTGGGGATTTTATTGCACTAATAATTTTCAACAGGCTAAAAGATGGGCAAATAGAAATAGAGAATATCCAACTATAAACTATTACAATTATGAAGAAAAGAGTGGTTTAAAAATTTTAAGATTCAAAGAGATGAATGATGAATGGTTAGATTTTATAGCAAAGTGTAGAAGTGGTATAGTACATGATTTTGATATTGTTGAGGGGCCTATGGCAGATGATACAGTATGGAATTATGTAAATGATTTTCTACAAGGAGATATATCAAGAAGTGCCTTCTGGGAGTTAGCTAAATTTAAGCATCCAACACATCAAATAAGTTTTCATACAATAAGAGGATTAGATTGTCTGAATTTTGAAAGGAGTGAGAGGGTAAATGAAGAATAAAAATGATTTGTTTTATGTGTGCTCACTCATTGAGTTTATAGGAAGAAAAACTAAAAATAGAAGGGGAGATATAGTTAGTTTAATTGGCAGAAAAGAGTTAAATAGGCAAATGAACTTAGCAGGAGTTAACCATTGTCTATCATTTGATGAGGTAGCAGATGAAATAATTGAGCATTATAAAATACCTATAGGCGATTTTGATACAGTTAATAAATGCAAATATACTGTGCCAAGTGTTCAATCAATTGGGAAAGTATATCAAAGAATTATTCTCAGTACAATGATTGAATCAGAAGACATGGTAGAGGGAATGGTTAAAGTATTCTCATCATTTTTAAGTGATGAAATATCAGACTTTAACACCTCAGTATACTATAGTAATCCAGATTATTTAAGGTGTTCATACCTAGAAGGAAAATTACTAGATTAAGACGAAAGCAATGGTAGCGATCAGATAAAATGAGGTGAGAGAATGAGAGTGGGAATTATTGGTCCATCTGAGGAGG
>JBOFVP010000461.1:0-3176 GCA_051653165.1 Clostridium sp. | reverse complement strand
TGTTTGTTATATTTTTACATTAATATATAATTATACTAATAAAACAAGGGGGAATTTATTTATGAAAAAAAATCTATTAAAAGTAAGTATATTAACAGCATCACTTCTTACCTTATCACTATTTGGAGGATGTGGAAGTAAAGCTCCAGAAGCTCAAATACCTGAGGTGCCATCTAGAGAAGTTTTATGGAGCTATAATACTAATGCTCAAATTAATTCATCACCAGTAATATATGACAACTTTATTATATTTGGAAATGCTCTGCAAAAGATAATTGCCTTAGATAAAACTACACAAAAGGAAGCTTGGAGCCTATCAGTTGATGGAGTGGTAACAAATAATCTTCTTTTAGATGAAGATACCTTAATTTTATCAACATATTCATCTTGCTATGCAATAAACCCTAAAACTGGAGAAGAAATTTGGAAGTACAAAGGTGATGGAGATAAAACTGAAGCCCTTCTTAATGGCTATGACTATCACTCACCATCTCCAATAGTTCATAAAGACACTGTAATTTTTCCAACAGTTAGTGGTAAAATCTATTTCTTAGATAAGGCAACTGGAAACCTTAAGCTTGAATATAAAGAAGAAGGAACTGGAGATTTACGAGCTACTCCAACAATTTTAAATGATAATATGTATGTAGCTGATATTAAAGGAAATGTTTATGGCGTTGACTTAACTACACAAAAGTCATTATGGAAAGTTGTAAATGGTTCTGATGTAGCTTATGCAATAACATCATCTGATGATATGGTGTTTATAACTGGTAGAAATACTAAGGTAGCTGCATTAGATGCTAAGACAGGAAGTCAAAAATGGATTCATAGTGATAAGCTTGGTTCTTGGTTTACTGGAGAAATGACTGTTGTAGATGGGGTTCTATATGTTCCTGGCTCTGATAATGAAATAGTGCTTGCACTTGACTCTAAAACTGGAAATCCAGTAAACAATTATATTACAAATGGTAATGTTTTCTCTAAGCCTTTAGTTGTTAACGGTATGATTTATACTACTTCTGGTAAGGTTTATGAAAAGGATAAGGGTTCATTTACAGCAGCTAAACTTGATTCTAAGGCTGAACCTTTATGGAGAGTTGAATTAAATACACATAGTTTCTCTTCTCCTGTAATTTCTGATGGAGTTATTTACTTCGGTGGAACTGATGGAAAAATATTTGCTGTTAAAGCAGACTAAACTGAAAAGAAGTGCGAGACTTGTTTCGCACTTCTTTTATTTCAGGTCCCTAATTGTTTTATTAATATACATATTAATTGAATTAAGAAACTCTCTATTATCCATATAGAAGCTCAATAGAACCTTAAATGGTGGTTTTTTGTATACATGAGCTGTATCATTTCTAAATCTACTTAAGGTTTTATATAATATAATATCCTCTTTTGGCAGAAATCCCTCATCAATACATTTCGTAATCGCACTACTGTATGTAATTTGTGATACACTTACAGAAATCACCTTAAGGCATTGACTCATATAGTTCCCCAAAAGCTCCTTATATTGTAGAAAACTTGTTCTAAAACTTTGCTCTAAATGCTTTTTAATTACTTCAGGTTGATTATCATATAATGAAGTAATTTCATCTAAATCCATAATAACTTCTTCCATATTTGTACTTATATACTTTAATCTATCAATGTTAATGTTGTTCATATAGTCCACACCTTTCATTAATGGTGTTTTCAATAAACCACCATTCACCTAATAGCCATTCATTAAATCTTTCAAACCATATATCAAACTTAGTGGTTGTTTCACCTAATGATATTCCAGATAAAATTTCTCTTAGTAACAATACATTTTCCTTTTCTGGTAAAACCAAATCTATTTCTTTATTTAATGCTACCCCAATTTTATCTTCTAAATCAACTAACTCTATATAATTTATATCATCACTAAAAATAGCAATATCAATATCACTCTCGTCCGTAAAGGTTCCATTAGCATATGAGCCAAATAAATAAATAGCATCTATTTTTCCATCTGGTAATATGTCCTTTATTTTATTATAAATAATTTTACTATCCATGAAACACCATCCCCTTTTTTCCTTCAATGAGTTTCTACTATAATTATTATAACCAAACTTACCTTTTTAAACAATATTTTGAGATAATAATACAAATAATAACTAAACAAAAAGTTCAACATATAATATTCAATGGTTACTTTTAATTTAATTGAGGTGAAATATGGCAGCAACAATAACTGGAATAGTTTTTGACGACTTAAATAACAACACAATATACACCCCAGGAGAGCCTGGAATCCCAAACACTATAATAACCTTATATGATGGAAGCTCCTGCACCACTACAACAACAGATTCAAACGGTAATTACTCCTTTGATATAACAACAGCTGGAACATATATAGTTTATGAAACCTGTGAATCCCCTAATGCTTGCCCTCCAACTAAGTGTGTACAACCTACTGGCTATACCTGTTCTAACACTAAAAGAAAGGGAACTGTAGTTGTAACATCTGCTCAAATAACAGGTAACACTAAAATTACCGGTCCAAACTTTGGTCATAGTAAAGATACCTATATCCCCTGCTCCCCTGTTGGACTTCAAATCTCTGACGGTTCCCTTTATAAAATCAATATGATAACTGGTACCCCTACAAAGGTTGGCGTACCTGGAACTGGAAATGCCTTAGCATATGAAGGAAATTCAGAAAAATTATTTTATATAAGAGGAAGTAATGTTCTTAGAATTAATGGAGATATGACCACAACTGATCTTGGTCCCTACTTTGGCTCAATTATAGCTACCTGCGATAATCTTGGAAGAATGTTAATGCTAAGTGGAGGTAACTAACAGTTACAAATAAGTTATAAAAGGTTATAAATAGGTGTTGACATTTATAACTTTTAACTTAGAAAATTGTTGACAGCCTCCCATATTCGTAAAGAGTATGGAGTGCGTTTAATATAACGCCAAAATCCTTTGAATTGCTGGAAACCCCTAAAGGCACAATGACTACAACGTAAGTATGAAATAAGGCTAAGCGTGAATGTTACGAAAGTAGAAAAAACTATTGTGCATGGCATAAGGTTAAATCCTAAGTGCTAGAAAAATGGGCAATCAGCAGCTAAGACTCAAATAGAGTAAAGTTCAACGACTATTCCGTAAGGAAGTACACTCAAGTG
>JBOFVP010000460.1:0-1389 GCA_051653165.1 Clostridium sp. | reverse complement strand
AATAAAAACAGCAATCTAATTAGATTGCTGTTTTTCATGTGATTATTATACTTAAAAATACTCTAGCTTAAGACCTTGTACATAGTAATATAAACTTTAACAAAAAAATTCTAAATCCATTTACCATCTTTCATTTTTAATATTTTATCACAATAACTTGCTACAATATTATCATGTGTCACAACTACAATTGTTTTATCATATTTTTTATTTAAAGAAATTAATAGCTCCATAATTTTCTTACTATTTTCTTCATCTAAGGCTCCCGTTGGCTCATCTGCAAGAATTATTCTACTCTCTTGAGTTAATGCTCTTGCTATTGCTACCCTTTGTTGTTGCCCTCCTGATAATTCATTAATTCTTTTATTTTTTAAATTTTCAATCCCTAATTCTTTTAAATATCTGATTCCTTTTTCACTTCTTTCTTTATAAGAAATCTTTCTAAATTTAAGTGGAAGTATCACATTATCTAACACATTTAAATCATTTATCAATGCAAAGTTTTGAAATATAAATGCCACCTCTTCGTTCCTTATTTTCGACATCTTATTAAGCTTACTAAAGTCGATATTATTGTCATCAATTATATATTCACCCTTTGTTGGAATATCTATACATCCAAGAATATTTAACAATGTACTTTTCCCACAACCTGATGAACCCATTATTGCAACTATATCTCCCTCTTCTACATCTAAGTTAATGCCATTTAAAGCCTTTACTTCATTTTCTCCCTTACCGTAATATTTATATATATTTTTTAACTTTATTATACTCATTCTGAAAACCCTCCCACCATCTCTCTTGGTGTCAATCTATTTATTTGTACAAACGCCGTTAAAATACTTGCTAATGTAATCGCTATTAATAATATAATTGCTACATATAGATTAAATAACAAATTTTCATTTATAAAAAATACATATACATCCTGACATTCCTTCAAATAAAATAAAGTTCCTCCTATTATTCCAATCAGTATATTAACATAAAATTCCATTGAAAAAATATAGAAAATTTTCTTTTTTTCTATTCCCATAGAATATAATATTCCTATTTTATTCTTATCATCATTAATTTTATAGCTAATAGTAGTTATTATAGATGTTGTAGCTAATATTGTTACTATAAGTATTCTTATTATTTCATAATGTTTTTTTGCCTTTAACTCATCTAAAAATTCGTCTAAGTCTTTTTCAAAATCACTTAACAATGTTTCTTCTGATATTTTCCTTAGCTCATTTGATATTTTACTAATTCCTTTACTTTTTTCCTCATTAAAAAATATTGTAATAGGCTCAAACTGAAAATTTTTAAAGTATTCCTCATTACTTAACGGGATAACAAATGTGGAGTCTAACAAAAAGGAACTATTTACACTATTTGTAT
>JBOFVP010000459.1:0-1609 GCA_051653165.1 Clostridium sp. | reverse complement strand
TGGCTAAAAGCATAATAAAAAATAGTCATAAAAATAATGTAAAAGTATTAATTGCAGTTGGAGGTTGGGAATATAAGGGTACTCCTCTAGAAAACACCTTTGTTGAGGCTACAAATACAGATGAAAAAACAAAAAAATTGGCTAACTCAATTTTAGAACTTGTTGATGAATATGGCTTTGATGGTGTTGATATGGATTGGGAACATCCTAGAACAGATGGTAATTCTAAAAACCAATATACATCATTAATGAAATACTTAAGGAAAGGATTAGATGAGCGTAAAAAACTATTAACATCAGCTGTACTAGCTGGTGTATCAGCCGAAGGTAATGTATTATGGGATGCTGCTGGCCATACTGATGAAGCACTTGCTTGTGTTGATTGGATTAATGTAATGGCCTATGATGGCGGTGATGGTGATAGACACTCATCTTACGACTTTGCTGTCGCTTCTGCACAATATTGGAGAAATAATAGAAAACTCCCTAAAAATAAAGTTGTACTTGGTGTACCTTTTTATGGTAGGCCTAGTTGGGCAAGCTACGAAGATATATTAAATGCTGATTCTAATGCCCACAAAAAAGACAAAGCTACTGTTGATGGCAAAGAAGCTCATTATAATGGGATTGATACAATTACTAAAAAAACAAAATGGGCTATAGAGAATTGTTCTGGTGTAATGATATGGGAGATTTCACAGGATACTTCAATTAAAGAAAAAAGCCTTCTTAATGCAATTTACGAAACTATAACAAAAAGAAATTGATAGCTTTCAATTTCTTTTTGTTATATATTCTATATTAATTTATTCCATTTACACACTTTATTTTCAATTTGATCAATTAATTTAAATAAAATGATTCCAAATACACTAACTGCAATTATTCCACTATACATTGAAACATAATCTACCTTAACCCAAGAGTTCATTATATAATAACCTATTCCTAACTTAGTTGCATAGTTTTCTGCAAAGAATAAGGCCGCCATACTTGAACCTAATGCTATTCTCAAAGCTGTAAATAATTTTGGTAAGCTTGCTGGTATAACTATATCTTTTAAAATCATTTTATTTGATAACCTCAAAGCCTTAGCTGAAATCATAAATTCCTTTGGAATAGCTTTAACACCATCTCTAGTTGATATAATGATTTGAAATACTGCAATAGCAACAATTAAAATTATTTTTGATAAATCTCCTAATCCAAACAAAATCATAAATACAGGTAAAAATGCTATTCTTGGTATTGGAAAGAACAGATAAATAATTGGGGATATAAGATTATCTAAAGTTTTATTCCACCCAATAGCCACCCCTAATGAATATCCTATTATTGTTGTAATGGTTAATGCTATTATTAATCTATAGCTGCTAGCTAAAATATTTTTTAATAACGTACTATATCCTATTTCAATGAATCTCTTAATCACTTCAAAAGGATTAGGAACTACAAATGAGTTTAATAACCTATGAATAACATACCAAAAAATTATTACCATTAATATTGCATAAATATATTTTATTATTTTATTCATTCGTCTCCCTCATATCCTTCTAAAAGTTCTCTTATTTCATGACACTTTCGAAAAAATTCATAAGACTTTCTC
>JBOFVP010000458.1:0-17156 GCA_051653165.1 Clostridium sp. | reverse complement strand
GGTGGTTGGTTATAAAATTCACAGAAATTCTTCACGGTATAAACCATTATTTTAATTGTACCTTGGCTACGACCGCGAAGCTCTAGTTCTTTAACCATCTTGTCTATTTTTTTATACATTTAATCACTCCTTAAAAAGGCGTGTAAAGTGTGAGAAGTGAAGATTCCTTGAGAAAGAATCTTCACTTCTTATTTTTTCCATATTATATTTGTTTTAATCAAATCCCAGCCGTCGCTTTTAGCGATTTAGTTCAATTGGAATTTATGGAGTAGATTACTCTAAGGTTTCTTCTATTTCTTCTATACTTGGTAAGGTTCCTTTTAAGTCTTCTGGTATTTCTTCAAGTAATTTATATTCACTTACGCCAATTGGCTTTGTCATATCTTTAAGAGAGTATTCAGCAACTAATTTATTCTTCTCTTTACACAATATGATTCCTATAGATGGATTATCTATTTCTGTTTTTAAAGTATCATCTACAGCTGAAAGATAAAAATTAAGTTTCCCTGCATACTCAGGCTTAAATTTACCAGTTTTTAATTCTACTACTACATAACATCTTAATTTTAAGTTGTAAAATAATAAATCTAAATAATAATCATCTCCACCAACATTTAACTTATATTGATTTCCTATAAATGCAAAGCCTGAACCTAGTTCTAACAATAATTTTGTAACTTTTTTTACTAATTGTTTTTCTATATCACGTTCATTCATCTCTTCTGTCATTGATATAAAATCGAATATATATGGGTCCTTCAATACTTCTACTGCAAGTGTATTATTTGGAGCATCTAACTTCTCCATAAAATTACTTGTTTTTACTTCATTATTTTGTCTATGAAACAAATTAGATTCTATTTGATGGACTAAAGTATTTCTACTCCAACCATTTTCCTTTGTTTTTTTAATATACCAGACTCTATGATTTATATCAGTAACTCTATCCATCAATACAACATTGTGTGACCAAGGAATTTGTGCAACCACTTGTTGCACAAATTCAATTTCTTGATATTCTAATGCAAATTTTCTCATATACTTTAAATTTCTAGATGAAAAACCTTTTAAGTCAGGAAAATCTCTTTTTATTTCATCAGCAATATTATCAATTACCTTAGCGCCCCAACCTTCTTTGTTTTGGAAATTTAATATTATTTGCCCTATGTTCCAATATAATATCAAAAGTTCTCTGTTTATTGATAACAATGCTTTTTGTCTTGAATTTTTTATTTGTGTTTTTATTCCACCTATTAGTTCTTTATATTCAATTGATTTTTCTATACTCACTTAATTAACCTCACATTCAACGTTCATAGTAATAATAGGCTAATTATAACATAAGCCAATAATACTTTTAATAGTATTGACTTAATTTTTTAATATCACTAAATAATTCCCAGACAACTTGGAATTTGTTTGCTAGAAAACAAGCATACCATTATCATCATATTTAAAGTTTGGACCCCATGCTACCTCCCAATAATAGCCGTCTAAATCAGCAAAGTATGCGTGATATCCTCCATAATATATATTTTATTATAAATAATTATAAATATGGTTATAATTACATATATGAAATAATAAAATGGAGGTTTTATAATGAAGGTTAAAAATAGTTTGTTTGTAATTTGTACAGTTATACTATGTTCTATTATCACAACTGGATGTGGTGCTGTAAAACAAGAAAAAGGAGTAAAAGTAGAAAAAGAGGTAAAAGAAGTAAAAGAAGAAAATAATTATGTATTAGAAATTAAAAATGGAGAAAGATTTTTCAAATCAGAGTTTGTTCCAAAATCAAATAGTGAAAAGGTTATTCTTGATTACTTTAAAATGCAAATAAGTGATGAGTATGATAATTTTAAGAATATTCTTATTGATAGCGAACAATATACTTACTATCCAGAAACATATAAAAAGCAATTTAATGAAGGATTGTACACCGAAGAAATAACAGTTCATAGTTTATCAGCTTTAAATGAAGATGAATATACTAATGAGACTAATGGGCTTAAATATTATTCTTATATGGAAAGACTTAAAAAGTATAATCCAAGTAAATTTGAAATCATTGAAGTCAACTATACAATTAAACTAACTGATGAATATAATAAAATTGCTCAATGGGGTAGTGGAGATTGGATAAGATATTTTGTAGTTGTTAAAGAAAAAGAGGACTCTGACTGGAAAATATTCGATATATATGGTTATATGTAAATAATAAATAATTTCTTTTAAAATATGAGGTAGTCTAAATTTAGATTACCTCATATCCTTATAATTAAATATATATATCATAGTTATATGTTTATATGGTAATTAATACCACGACACATGTCGTGGTATTAATTACCTCTTAGTTATACTAAAGATAACTTTTAATCTCACGATGCAACTCACTTAATGTTTCTCTATTACCTTCTAAAAACTCAATAATACTCTCTATAGGCGGCTGCTTATATCTATGTCCAATCTTATTTTTTATTAATCTTGCACTATTTAAAAAGACCGTTATTTCCTCAGATAGAATTCCTCTATCACGTATCTTCTTAATAGCACTATCAACTGTTATTGCTATTTCATATATATTCTTCTCTTTTAGTATCATTGAAATGAAGTCCTCATATATAATAAATAAACTTAAATACTTATATTTTAAACTATTTGAGAATTCACCCCTCATATCTTCATCATCCTTGCAATTTTTAACATATCTTATTGACTTCCAAATATCATTTTCTGTAGCTTCAAGATCATAAACTAATTTCTTAAGTCTATCCTTATTCATCACTTAGCACCGCCTTATCTAAAAAATACCAAAACTCTTCATTTTCCTTGAAGAGTTTTTCATACTCATATAACTTCTCTTCAAGCAGTTCATCACTACAAACTATTGTTTTGCTTCTTAACGCTTCAAATTTTATTACATTACTAATATTAACATCATCAATATTTATAATATCAATCTCTCTCTCAAGCATCTCTTCTAACATCGTTATTAATCTTAGCTCCATATCAAATGTTATATTTTTTCTAGATATAACACATATATCTATATCTGATTCCTCATTAAAATCTTCCCTGGTTAGGCTTCCAAAAATCAACACGTTAGTAATACCCATATTAATAAATATGTTTTTAAATTCATTACTATTAACTTTATCCATAAGCTCTAATTTATTAAAACTCATATACTCACCCCATAACTATTTATCATTATTATATACTCATTATTCTAAAATATTCAACTACTATTTAGTAGTTTAAACTACTCCATGCTAACAACCACAGTAAAACTCATTCCACCATCCTCACATTCACAAAAAACATCTCCACCCATTTTACCCATAATATACTTACAAATATAAAGGCCAAGACCATTTCCCTCCTTAGAAGCAGAATTACTACCCCTTAAAATATTATCCTCAAACTCATGAACCTTAAAACTAATACCATTAATGCTACACCTATCCCCATATCCAACTAAAACCTTATCCATAAGTTCACTTAAATAAAACTCAGACTTCTTTACATCAATCTCAAGAATATCCTCACTAGAAGCCCTAATAATCTCACTTAAGAAATTATCAATTTCTAAGGTTTTTTCCTGAATCCTCTTAGCAACTAAAATTTCTCTCTCCTTGCTATCATACATCCCCATCTCAAGAGCCTTACCATATAGCTTAATACTATTTAAAGGCTTAAGAATAGAATATCTTATATAAAATAATCCCCCAATAGAGAAAATCCATATAATAGTTACCCCAATAATAGAATAAATCAAACTTAAGCTTAATTCTCCCCTATGGTATTCAAACCTTAAATATCCAAATAGCTCCTCCCCCTTAAACAAAGGTATAATTTCACCATCCTTAGAAAAGAAACTCTCCCCTTCACCCTTTAAGAAATCCCCTTTTATAAATTCAACATTTTCTATGTATTTATAACCATCTAAATTAGGCTTAACAAAGGAATTAAGATGATTCCTATTCCACTAACTAGGTTAAGTATCCATCCATTTTCACTTGGCTCCATTAACATTCCTGCTGCTGATTTTTTAAGTAGTGCTTCTCCAATTGGTATACTAATACCCCCTCCAATTACAACTCCTATAAGGGATATTATGAAATATTTTATTAGGAATATTTTTTTAATGGCACAACTTCTAAGTCCTATTGCCTTCATTATTCCGATTTCTTTGAAGTCATCTTGTATTGTGAAAACTATGGTAAATCTTAAGATTAGGCAGGCTATTATTATTAAACATAAACTAACTAGTATAAGTATAATTGATGGAAGCATTTCTAATATAAAGGTTGTATTTAACATGCTTTTATCAATCATTGTCATATAGCTTATGTCTACCCCTTTAAACTCTTTTTTAACTTCTTCTATGTTGTCTGAGTTTATATAGTAGTTTCTGAATATTGTTTTATCTGAAGAGGTTTCTTTAATTTCTTTATTATATATTAAGAGGAATAACTTAAGGGATATTACTATATGTGTTTTATGCACTTCTGTACTAATTGAGGCTATTCAATTGCTTACACCAGCAAATATTACTGATATTGATGATGTTATATTTAACACACTTGGAGGAATACTTGGATTTTTCTTCTATAAGCTATTTCAATATATTAAGGTGAGATTAGGGAAGAGGTAAGGGAGCTTATGTAAGAGGTAATAATTAATAGTGAAAAGTTGTGGATGAAACTCCTAGAGTTTCTTTTAAATTCCACAACTCTTCACTATTCACATTTACCTTTTACTTAAAATCCACATACTCCATCCTCAATTGTTATAATCCTATTGGTGGCTCTACCAACTTCTATGTCATGGGTTACTATTATAATAGTTGTGCCCTTCTTATTTATCTCCTTAAAAAGCTCCATTAAATCATTCCCTGTAGTCCTATCTAAGGCTGCTGTAGGTTCATCAGCTAAAATTAGCCTAGAATCATTTACTAAAGCTCTAGCAATTGCTACTCTTTGCTTTTCCCCACCTGATAATTCATTGATTTTTTTATCCTTAAGCTTATCAATTTTAACACTTTTTAAGGCTTCTAGTGATTTTTTTAGTATCTCCTTATATTTAATTCTTTCACTTCTTTTAACCAATGTATTTTTATAAAGTAGTGCCATTGCAACATTATCTATGGCTGTGTAGTTTTCAAGTAAACAATAATTCTGATTAACATACCCAATATTCTTATTTCTAAATACTGCGCCCTCATCACTACTCATGTTTGATACATCTTTTCCATCGTATTCATATATTCCAGAGCTTAATCTATCAATACCTGAAATTACATTTAACAATGTTGTTTTTCCTGACCCTGATGGCCCCATAATACTAAGAAATTCTCCACTTTCAACTTCTAAGGTAGCATTTTTCAATGCTGTATATTCACTTTTATTAGATTTAAATACTTTTTTACCTGCTATTATTTTAATTTGCATCTACATCACCCTTTATTACCTTACCAATACTTATTTTATTTACATATATACATACTAATATTAATGTTACAACTGTTAACAAAGCTATAAATAATGAGTTTGTTAATACTCCTCCAAGTGTAACAGTAATTTTTATAGAATCCCCTATAATTGATTTATTATTAACAAAAATTGATAGAATAGTCCAAGATAAAAAATAACTAATAACATATAATGATGTTATTTCTCCCATAATCAATGAAATTAAATTCCTTTTTGAACTTCCTATATAAAGCCTAACACCATACTCATACTTTCTTTGTGAGAATGTGTAATATATCCACACACATAACCCTATTCCACCAACCATAATAATTACAACTATTATTATTGATAGAATATCTATCCAAGACATTTGAGTTAATGTTCTTTCCTTTAATAATTCAGTATCATTAAGAATTTCTAAACTCTTTTCAGTAATATCATGGATTTTATAATCTCTTATAATATCATCTTTTAATTTACTCTGATATTTTTTATCAGTTAATTCTATTGCAAATCCATCAATTATAGAAATAGACAGTAAATATTTTAATTCAGATAAGTCATCAATAGCAATTATAATATCACTGTAATTTTCTGATGTTCCAGAGTAAAAAGGGTCAATCTTTCCCTCTAAAACAATATCAATTTCTTTAAATGAATCCTTGAAATACTCTTTAACCTTTGCAGAATCTCCAATTTTAAAGTCTTTGTTAGACTCTTTATTTATATATCCAATTAATTCTCCTTCCTTATCATTAATATAGATATTGTCATTTTGATAATATGTTTCAGCCGATGCTTTATTTATTATCATTACTGAATATTTCTTATCTCCATCTAAAACACCAATTCCATATTCTAAGTAAACATTCTTCACATACTCGTATTTTCTTAACCTATCAAAGAATTCATGTATTTCCTCAAAATCCTCATTAAGATCAATGCTACCAGCCATCTTAACGCTCATAAAATTGCCGTCTACTCCATACCTATTATAAATATCCTTTTCCTTAATTATTTGAGACAATAAAGACCCTGAAATATTAATCATGAAAAATATTACAGTAAGCTGAATTATCGCAAACCTATTTTTTGCCCAATTTACCTTAAATGATTTACCCAACATTCTTATCATTTACTTCACCTTACTTATACACCTTTCTTATTAAAAATAAATAGTGACTTATGTTTAAATATATAAATATAAATACTGTTATTATACTTATTACAATAAATGTACTTGTATCAAATAGTACGTAATTAGCTGAAAATAATGTTGAAATGCTACCTTTCAATATCTTTAGAGCAATATTAGTACATAGAATTGATGTAATATAAATTACTATTGAATTTATTATATTTTCTACTATCATCAAGTTAATTGCATTTTTTTTGGTTAATCCCAATAAAAGTCCAACCTTTTGAAATTTAATACGTCCTCTCATCTCAAATGATACAAATAAAACAACATTTAAAACACAGAAAATAATTGTAGCTATCCCAAATTTCTTTACTGAATTTTTATCAATTGCTACTAACGTACTATCTGTTGTACTAGTTAATTCTATATTTATTCCTTTACTTTCTAACTCATAAGATATCTCCTTAACATCATCTTCTGTAAATTTAGTATTACTTGATAATTTTAGTACTGCATTTCCATTGTTCATATATATTAACTTATGATCAAAGCTTCTTAGTGGTACATGGATATCATATTTTGATAATCCATCAAACATACCCTTGATAATATATTCCTTACCCTCTAGAATAATCTTTTCATCCTCAATTAAATCCTTACTTTTAAGATTCTTATAGAATACTTCTCCAACATTAATTGCATTATTATCTTTACTATTATCTATATGGTCCCCTTTAACCTTTGGTTGCCACACAGGATTGCTAGTATAACTTACCCCTGAGTAACCAGTTATCATATACTCCTTGCTCTCTTCTATTGGTCTATTATCTAATGAAAAGAGTGCTTCTGTACTCAACTGAATATCATATTTAATTGAATATTCTTCTAATTGTCCTATTACTTCTTCTATATTGTCTTTATTTATTTTATGTAAAGAAAATTTCACAACATTTTCTTTAGGACCTCCATTAATATCCACATCTATATTATTTATGTTAACTAATAATTGTATGAATGACGTTATTGTAACTACACCACTAATAATCACTATTAGTAGTAGCATTCTTGATATTTTCTTATTCAAAAATGATTTTAAGACTAACATTTTAACAACCCCTTTATATATAGTATAGGAGGGCAAGCCTCCCATACCTTGTGTCTAGTAATTTAGAGTGACATAGTTACTATATATAACATAAGATCTTCTAAATGAATTTGCTCCATGCAGTGTAGTAAATTTATGATTGGGTGAATACTTTGTATCAGTTTGAGTCCATAGCCTCTCAACTGCATATACTGTTTCACTTGTCCCACTTCATCCATGTCCTCCATACTTAATAAGTATATTTTACGAAACATTTCATCCTTATTGTAACATAACTAACATTATTTTCTTGTCAAAAGATGTATCCTCAAAAAAAACAAGTAATATTACAATATATTTGAATTAAATACTATAATTTACTCATAATCATTATATTTAAAATATGTTATTACTTTCTTTTGAATTATAATAAAGAAATATGAGATATTTTAAACAAATCAATCCACATTGATATGAATATTATTGTTAAACTATATATATTTGGCTATAATATTAATACAAAGGTGATGAATTTGAACTTATCTGAAAATATAAATAAAGGTGATAAAATATATCGATAATGATGATGTATATCAAAATATAACAAACAAAGAAAATTGCGACACGTGTCGTGGTATAGATTAACTCTTTAAAGGTTTATTATACTTTAGATTTATTGACTACTCTTTTCCTAATAGAATATCTAAATAGAAATTATTTTAAGGATAAGAAAATTGAGATAGAGGTGAGTACAATGACAAAAACTTTATATGATCCAAAAGTTGAAGAACGCGGAATTGAAAAAGGCTTAGAAAAAGGCTTAGAAAAAGGCTTAGAAAAAGGAATAGAATTAGCAAAAAAAGTATTCAAATTATACAATCAAAAAATGTCAATTGAAGAAATCTCAAAACAATGTAAAATGACAGAAAAAGAGGTTAAAAAAATACTCTTTGAATGATTAAGCGTTATTATGAATAAGAGGAGAATAAACTCTCCTCCTCTATTTTCTATTCCCTGATTACTCTTCTCTCAATCTTTCTTCCAATTTTTCTCTCAATCTCTTCTAAAGTCCTCATATCCTTAGGATCAACAAACAGACAAGTATATCCACTTTCCCCAGCTCTACCAGTTCTCCCAATTCTATGTATATAACTCTCAGCCTTTTCAGGAATATCAAAATTATAAATATGGTCAACCCCACCAATATCAAGACCTCTAGATGCAACATCAGTAGCAATTAAATATTGAAGCTCCCCATCTCTAAAATTCTTTAATATTCTCTCACGCTTATTTTGAGGAATATCACTATGAATAACCTTACAATCATACTTTCTAACCTTCATCGCCTCCTCAAGCTCATCAGCTCTTCTCTTAGTTCTACAGAAAATAATAGCCATAAACGGATTATCATCCTCTAAAACCTCAAATAAAGCCTCCCTCTTAAGCCTATCAATAGTCTCAACAACCTGCTGCCTAATAACATCAAAGTTTGTCTCTTCCTTCTTAACAGATACAACCCTAGGGTCATTCATATATCTATAAGCAAGCTTCTTTACAGGAGCATCCATTGTAGCAGAGAAGCAAAGAACCTGACACTTCTTAGGTACTTCCTTCATTATAGTATCAATTTCATTCCTAAAGCCCATTAAAAGCATTTGATCAGCCTCATCAATAACCAAAGTTTTAAGATTCTTTAAATTAATAGTTCTTCTCTTAATATGGTCTAAAAGTCTCCCAGGTGTAGCAATAACAATTTGAGGGTCTCCATTTAACTTCTTCATTTGTGAGCCAATATCCTTACCACCATACATTGACAATATCTTAAGAGATTCATCATAGTTTAGCTTCTCGCACTCCTCAGTAATTTGTATTGCAAGTTCTCTAGTTGGAGAGAGAATTAAACACTGTACTCCCTTTTCCCTTGAAGATGTTCTCTCCATTAAAGGAAGTAAAAATGCTAAGGTTTTTCCTGTTCCAGTTGATGCCTCACCAATAATATCCCTTCCATTTTTTATATCAACGATGCACTCCTCTTGAATTTCAGTTGGAGTTGTAATTCCATTCCTTTTAAGCACTAAAACTCGCTCTTCACTTATTCCTAAATCTTTAAAATTCATATGTTTTTCCTTCCTCTACATTGGCAACAACCCTAAATTTAATTAGAATCATTCACCATAATTGATATCTTTATTAAGTATTTTTCATATCCCTTCACAGACAAATCATCTAGCAAAATATCCTCATAGAAATATCCACTAAGCTTTATATCATTATCCTTTGAGTAATTATCAAGCTTTCTATAAGAATCAACTATATTTTCATACCCATCAAAGTGATGTATACTTAAATATTTTCCCCTAGGTCTTATAAAATTATAATTAGTATTATCCACTGACAAGGTTGTAAAGTAATAGTCATATCCATCAAAGCTTTCCTTTATTCCACGTGAATAATGACTCATACACCCCACAGCACTTGGACTATAAATATTTTTATCATCTACATATTTATAATGGTCAGCTATAGAGATAAACATGCTTTTTTCATCTGAAAAAGGATGTCCCTCTGTCCTTAACAAATACTCTTCATCCCTATCCTCAAGAAAAATCTCTCCACTTTTTACACTTAAAGCCGACTTAGTCATCTCAACCTTTTGTGATAAAACCTTCTTCATTTTCTGAAAATGTATAATTTTTTCATCTATAACCCTTTCCTCTTTTTTTAAAAGGGTTATAAGTTCCTCAGGGCTTCTTCTATCTAAATAGCTTTTAATTTCCTTTAAGGACATACCAAGCTCCTTTAAGCAGCTTATAACATAAAAGACCTCAAGCTGATAAATAGAATAATATCTATAATCATTATCCCCTTTAACCTCTGGAGAGAATATTCCAATTTTATCATAATGAAATAGGGTATCCTTAGTAACTCCCATAAGCTTTGCAAATTCCCCTGTGGTAAAATGTTTTGTACTCATTTTTAATTCTCCTATTGACTATGGTGTAACACTATACCTTATTATAACACAGTAGCTTATTATATCACATTAAGCTAAATTTTAATCGATTTTAAGGAGAAAAACTTATGGATAAGAATTTAGGGAAAGATTTCACCTTCTTTTCTTTAATAAAATTTGTTGCACCTTCAATTATTATGATGGTCTTTATGTCCCTTTATACAATGGTTGATGGTGCCTTTGTATCAAGATTTGTTAGTACTGATGCACTCTCTGCTGTAAATATAGTATTCCCACTATATAGTACAGTTATTGCACTAGCTATAATGTTATCTGCTGGTTCTAGTGCTATTATTGCGAAAAAACTTGGTGAAAATAAAATAAGGGAAGCTCAAGAGAATTTTACCTTTATTATTATTGTTGGAATTGTTATTGGATTTGCTATATTAATATCAGGACTTGTATTTTTAGAACCACTAGTTAATATGCTTGGAGCTACTCCTAACATTTTTGACTACTGCATGGATTATGGAAGAACTATGCTAATATTCATGCCTTTCGCTATGCTTCAAATGTTGTTCCAAAATCTCTTTGTTACAGCTGGAAAACCTAATCTTGGGTTATGTGCAACAGTATTTGGTGGTGCTATTAATGTGGCATTAGATTATATTTTTGTTGTTAAGTTAGGTCTTGGAGTTAGTGGTGCTGCTTTAGCTACTGGAATTGGAATGGTTATACCTGCAATCATTGGAGTTGTATTCTTTGCTTTCTTTAGAAATAGTTCACTTCATTTTGTTAAACCTAAATATGACTTTAAGATGCTTATAGATGCCTGTTTAAATGGCTCATCTGAAATGGTGACTAATATATCTATTGCAATAGTTACACTATTATTTAACTTAATTATGCTAAAACACTTAGGTGAGGATGGAGTTGCAGCAATTACAATAATTCTGTATGCACAGTTTATTCTAAATGCAATTTTCTTTGGTTTCTCAATGGGAGTTGCCCCTATAATTAGCTATAACTATGGCTCTTTAAATCATATAAGACAAAAAAAGATATTTAAATATTGTATAACCTTTATTGGAACATTTTCTATACTTATATACCTTATATCAATTCCTTTATCTCCGATATTAACAGAGATTTTTTCCCATAAAGGCTCTAAAGTTTATGATATTGCCCTAGAAGGCTTTAGGATTTTTAACCTTAGCTTTTTATTTAATGGATTAAATATTTATGCTTCAACAATGTTTACTGCCTACTCAAACGGTAAGATTTCTGCACTCTTATCCTTTATTAGAACCTTTGTGTTAATAAGCGGTGCATTAATCATTCTTCCAAATATTATTGGAGTTACTGGGGCATGGCTAGCAACAGTTGTAGCTGAATTTATATCCTTCTTTATAAGTATTTACTTTATTAGAAAATATAAAACTATTTATAGTTTTTAGGTAAAAAGTAATAGAGAATAGAGTATTCTAGGTAAGAACTAAGAGAGAATAGTGAATAGAGTATTCTAAGTAAGAACTAAGAGAGAATAGTGAATAGTTATGGTTGAAATCCCCAAGGGATTTCTTGAGTAAATTTTTAGAAACTCTTCGAGTTTCATCCACAACTCTTCTCTTTTCACCCTTACTTATTCACTAACCTACGAAACTCTTCTCTCTTCACCCTTACCTATTCACTAAATTCCATTACCTATTCACTAATCTCCGAAACCGTAATTTCCTTACTATAAACTAGCTTCTTAAAAATTTCAAAAAGTTCAGGGTCATACTCATATGTATCCCTATTCATCTCTTCAATTGCTTCCATTGGTGTCTTTGCCTTTTGATAAGGTCTATCAGTTGTTATTGCATCAAAGGCATCAACTATTGCAATAATTCTAGCCTCTATTGGAATATTTTCTCCCTTTAATCCATAAGGATATCCTGAACCATTATATCTTTCATGATGACAAGCAGCTATCATAGAAACTTTTTCACTAAGATTAAAAGCATTCTTTAAAAGCTCATAACTATACTTAGAGTGCTTTTTCATTATTTCACGCTCTTCATCAGTGAACTTACCTGTCTTTAATAATATTTCATCAGGAATCATACACTTGCCAACATCATGAGCATTAGCAGCCATCATAAGTTCCCTCATAGATTCAACAGGAACTTTACTATTATTAGCTAACTTTTGAGCATATAAACCAACTCTACTACAATGACCCTTTGTGTATTTATCCTTATCTTCAATTTTATTAAGTACTTGAGAGAGCTTATTAGTTTGCTCCTCAACCTCATGAAATTCTCCACAATTTGAGAAAGTTAATACTTTGCTATCTTTTTTTGCGTATATTGTAAAAGACTTTTCTAGTCCATTATGATAAAAACAATCTCCACCCTTTAGAGATATGATTTTACTATCTTCTTCAAATTGTAATTCTCCTTCTAATATGTAAACAAACTCGACTTTTTTATTGTCTTCATAATTTGAGACAATAATTCCCCCATTAGCGGGTATGTATCCATATACAACTTCTAAACCCCTATGTGACATTAACAATTGTAATGTATTAATTTTAGCCCCTTCTCCTATACCTTTTTTGACAAATAGACCATTCATAAGTCTCCTCCATAAAGAAATTCTCACATAATAAATATATCATATTTATACAAATTTTTCTATATTCTTTTAATGATTTTTAACACAAATTTCTAAAAATTTCCTTTAAATTATGCCAAAATTGATACTCTTATTACAATTTGGTTATTTTTAACATATATTATTTCTTTATTGTTATACTAATATTGAAAATATTTACAAGGGGGATTTAAAATGAAAAAATTTATGTTACAAGCTGCTCTATTACTTAGCTTAGTTGGAGTAACCACTATGAATACAGGTGCGTTAAGTACCACCAACGGATTAGACACAAAGGATAAAATTAAAAAGAAAATATCAACTATGACACTTCAAGAAAAAGTTGGACAAATGATGTTTGTTGGAGTTGATGGAACAAAGGTTGACCATAAAACCATGGATGTATTTGAAGATATGAATGTAGGCGGTGTTATTCTCTATGGGTGGAGAAATTTCTATGGTACAAGCATTGATAAGAATATTAAATTTATAAGTGATCTTAAAAAAGGGAATAGCCAAAATAGTAATATACCTTTATTTGTGGGATTTGATGAAGAAGGAGGAGTTTACTCACATCTTCCTCAAGAGATTCCAAAAACTCCAGCTAAAGGTGAAATAGGAAACTTTAATGATCCTAATTTAGCTGAAGAATTTGGTGTTAGCATTGGTTCTAAGTTAAAATCTGTTGGAATTAATGTTGATTTTGGTACAGTTTTAGACATAAACACTAACCCAAACAACCCTGTAATTGGAGCTAGATCCTTTGGTGCAACACCTGAAAAGGTTACAGAGTTTGGTATGAGGGAGATTAAAGGAATAGAAAGTAAAGGAATTATTCCAACTGTTAAGCATTTCCCAGGTCATGGTGATACAGATGTAGATTCCCATGTTGGACTACCTTCTCTTCCTCACGATATGGAAAGATTAAAGAAGGTTGAACTTGCACCATTCCAAAAGGCAATTGATAATGGTGTTGATATGTTAATGACAGCTCATATTATGCTACCTGCATTAGATAAGGAATATCCAGCTACAATGTCTAAAAAAATCTTAACCGATCTACTTAGAAAGGATATGGGATATAAAGGTGTAGTTATTACAGATGATTTAGAAATGCAAGCTATAAAAAATAACTGGGGACTTGGAGAAGCGGCAATTAAATGTGTTGAAGCTGGTGTCGATATTATGTTAGTTTGCCACACTGCTGAAAATCAAAAATTAGTATATGATTCAATTGTTCAAGCCGTTCAGGATGGAAAGCTATCAGAGGATAGGATAGATGAAAGTGTTGAAAGAATACTTACTTTAAAGGGTAAATATAACCTTCAAGATACTAAATTAGTTTACGATGAAAATAAATTCTATGAAGAAATAAACACAGTATATGAAAGTATTGGAAACTATTATAATAGAGTTGTACAAAAAATGTACGAATAACCACAAAGTAGCTATATCAACTTGATATAGCTACTTCCACCTTATTTTACCCAAACCCTATCCACAGCCCTACTGATTTTCTCCCAAGCCTCTTCAAAGGTTTCCATCTCTAAAATTCCATCTTCAGTTAAAGAGTAATATTTTCTATCAGGGCCATAATCAGACGGTCTTTTAGTACCCTTAATCCACTTTTTCTTCTCTAATCTTAAAAGTAATGGATAAAGAGAACCCTCTGCAAAGTCATCAAAGCCATATCCTTGTAATTTCTCATATATTTCATATCCATAGGTTTCTTCACTATGAATTATCTTTAAAATAACTCCGTCCATTAATCCCTTTAAAAGTTGTGAACTTGTTGCCATATTAATTCATCTCCTAAACACTCTTTTCTACCTTATATATAATAACTCCACCAACAACTAGCATAATTATCATCATAACAATACTTAATCCTATGCTTAACTCATTTTTTGCTAAATTGTTGAAGAAAGCTACATTGTCATATAAATAATTACTTGCTATTGATAAGGTAAATCCAACTACACCTGATATATAGTTAATGTTTTTAGGATTAGTTTTTGATGAAATCTTATAACTAAATAATGTAGCTAAAAATACAGATACAAACACAATTGGAACCATTAATAAATATGCCATTGTAGACATACCATTTAAAAGCATATCAATACCAAAGAATACTCCTGCTACAAATATACCAGCACCAACACCATGAATAACCTTAGTTTTAGTTGAAGTTTCCTCTGCATAAACACTAGCAATATCAATTATAAATTTATTAATATCTCCTGAAACTACCTCATTAAAGTCCTTGTTTCCATCTTGATTTCTTATAAATAGCTCAAGAATATCTCCTAAAACCTCTTCCTTAAAGGAAATTGGAATTATTCCAGCACCTAAGGCACTTTTAACCTTATTATACCCATCTTTATAAGCTCCCTCTAAATAATTTTGATCCTTTTTAACCATATTTTCCATACTAAACCTCTCCTTTTTTACTAAAATGCTTTGCAAGATACCCCTGCAAAAAAATTCACCTATATTGCTTGGCAAGATACCCCACCAAAAAAAATCCTCTATATTGTTTCACAAGGTAGCCTTGTAATTTTTTAGGTTGCACTACCTTGCTTTGCAACCCTTAACTATATTGTATTACAATATAGAATGGAAGTCAATGGTCTTTTTTAATTCCTAATATTTTCTCATACCTTATATTTTATACATATAATAATATAATAAGTTTAATAAAGAAAGGAGCTTCTTTATGGGAACAAATATAATTTATTCAGCAGTAGATAGGGCTGCTATTAGCTTTACAGGAAACACTCTAGGACTTATTGGTACCTATAATCCCTCTCAATCAACTATTATAGCTCAAGCTGATGGTATAGGAACCTTTATCACAACTGACACTCTTTTAACAGCACCTGGTGGCTATCCAGCAGGAACTACACAGAACTATCACCAAAATAAATCAACTTCCTATTTAGACATGTTGTCTACTAGTGAAGTTTTATATTCTGCACTTTTATGGGGTGGAAGTTATACCACTGGAAATCAAGATGTTACTACACATATAAATGACCCTGTTACTCTTAGCTGTGTTATTGGTAATTTCCCAATAACACCTAACACTATTTATAGCTATACCTGCCCTGGTGGTGGTCTTATAAATATATATAGACAGATGGCTGATATTACATCAATTGTAAAAGCAAATGGCCCAGGTGCCTATACTCTAAGTGGTGTTCCTGGCGCACTTGGCGGAGCATATTCTTCCGCACCAAATGGTATAGAAAGCAGTCATTTAGGTTGGACAATTGCCACATCATATAGGAATCAAGCACTCCCTTATAGAAATATAACTATATGGTCATCCTTCGAAGCAATAACAACACAGACAGCTATTATAACTATTACAGGCTTTGCAACACCCTCATCTGGTTTACTTAGTTCAAAACTTGCAGTAACTGCTGGTTCTGGTGATACTTATATAGGAGGAGATTCATTTAAATTTGGTAAAACAATAGGAACTGTTGTGCAGTTAACTGGCCCAAATAATACTGCCACTAATTTTTTCTCATCCCAAGTTAACTATGGTGATTCACAATCTCCATTAGTTGGTACTCTTGATAAAAGGGGTACATTTGGAAATAATAATCAACCCATTGGTTCTAAATCATTAAATGGAAGACAGGGCTTTGATGTTACAAATATCGATGTAAGTAGAACTTTTACCTATAATCAAACCTCTGCAAATATTGTAATGACAACTGCTGGTGACTATTATTATTCTTACTCTCTAGGACTTCAAATCAATGTTAACGCACCAAATCTTACTCCTATAAATAAATATGTTAACAAATCATTTTGTGACCTTAATGATATTTTGACTTATACAGT
>JBOFVP010000457.1:0-10740 GCA_051653165.1 Clostridium sp. | reverse complement strand
AAATCTTAAGCTTCTTCTAATTTGTTTGCAGCAATAACAAACGGCATATAAAGCATTACAGATACAACTATTAATATAATTGCAAGTAAAGCTGCCTTAAAGTCTCCACCAGTAGCTAGGAAAGCTGAAATTACAGGTGGTGTTGTCCATGGTACCATAACTACAGTTTTATCAATTAATCCAACCTGTGTAGCTAAGTAAGCTATAACTAAGTTAACAACTGGTACTAACACTAATGGAATAGTGAAAATTGGATTTAATACAACTGGTAAACCAAACATTAAAGGTTCGTTGATATTAAATGCTCCTGGAACAGCTGAAAGTGCTCCAATACTCTTATAATCTTCTCTCTTAGAGAATAAGAAAATTGCTATAATTAATCCAATAGTAAATCCACTTCCACCAACGTTAACAAAAACGTCTAAGAAAGGCTTAGTTACTATATTAGGAATTTCTAATCCAGCTTGGTAAGCAGTCATGTTTTCTGTCATTGAAGTTAATAATGTAGGCTCAGTTATTGGGCTAAGTACAAATGATCCATGTAACCCAAAGCTCCATAATAAACTTTGAAGAACAACTACTAATATAATTCCTGGTAACCCTTGGAATGCAGCTTGAACTGGCACTTGGATAACCTTAGTAATAATTTCATATATGTTCATTCCAATGAACTCAACTGATAAGAATGATACAATTGCAAAAGTTGTTAAAACAATAAATGCAGGAATTAATAAGTTAAAGCTCTTAGCAACTGCTGGTGGTACAACATCAGGCATCTTAATCTTTAAAGCTTCAACCTTTTGAGTTACTCTTAAGAACTCTGTTGCAATTAATGCAGTCATAATAGCTACGAATAATCCTGTTGGTGATGTATATAATTCTGAGAATACTCCCCCAATTGTAACATCTCCTGAAGTAACAACAGTTGGAACTAAAGCTAAAGTTGCAGCAACTCCAACAAATCCTGTTCCTATAGCATCCATATTATAATGTTCACCTAATTTAAACGCAACTCCAAAAGCTACGAATATTGATAGGAATCCTAGTGTTCCATAATATACACTTAATCCTATTTCCTTGTATTGGTCAAGGTTACCAAGACCTTTTAAAATTCCATTAGATGAATCTAAAACAACATTGTTGATTAGAACATAAAATGAAGCAATAATTACTAACGGCATAACAGCTATAAAGCCATCTCTAATAGCCCCTAAATGTCTTTGTGATGAAAACTTAGCAGCTATCGGTCCTAAGACTTCAGCTAACTTTTCTGAAAAATCTCTCATTTGTTTTTCCTCCTATTGTGTTTATCCTATGTTTCCTACTATTCATAATAAGGAAATCCCCTATTAATCTCTTGCTATGTTAGCGTTCACACTTTTTATATAGTAATAGCATATTAATATTATGTCAATGTTTTTTATGTATTTTTAACATTAGCAATTTTTTCTCTTTTTTTTGATAAAATATTTTTTATAGTACAACTTTCTTGTATAATAGATAATAGAAAAGATTTACGAGGTGAGATAAATGCATTTAGAACAAATAAAAAAAGCTCAAGATAATATAAAAGATGTGGTAATTAAAACCCCCTTATTATATAGCCCAGTATTCTCAAAAATGAACGGTAACAACATTTATTTAAAGTGCGAAAATCTACAGCTTACAGGAGCTTACAAACTTCGTGGTGCCTTAAATAAAATTAGAAATTTATCACCTGAAGAAAAAGCTAATGGAGTAGTTTGTTCTTCTGCTGGAAATCATGCTCAAGGAGTTGCATATGCTTCAAAACTGTCTAACATAAAGTCAACAATTGTAATGCCAAAAACAACTCCATACTTAAAAGTGCAATCAACAAAAGACTTTGGCGGTAATGTTGTACTACATGGAAATGTATATGATGATGCCTACACTGAAGCTAAAAGAATAGAAAAAGAAGAAGGAGTAACCTTCCTTCACCCATTTAATGACCAAGAGGTAATCTATGGACAAGGAACAATTGCTCTAGAGTTATTTGAAGACTTAGCTACAATTGATGCTATAGTGTGCCCTATTGGTGGTGGCGGATTAATTAGCGGTATATCACTAGCTGCTAAAAGCATTAATCCTAAAATCAAAATCATAGGTGTTCAAGCTGAAGGGGCTAACGCTATGCAACAAAGCTTTAAAACTGGAGAATTAACTTCTTTAAAGAAGGTTAGTACCATTGCAGATGGAATAGCTGTTAAACAACCAGGGGATTTAACTTTTTCGATTATAAAAGATTTAGTTGATGATATTGTAACTGTAAGTGATATAGAAATTGCAGAAAGCTTCTTAGTTTTAAGTGAAAAGCATAAGCTTCTTGCTGAAGCTTCAGGTGCTGCTTCTCTTGCAGCTTTAAAGAAGTTAGACTTTAAGGATAAAAATGTTGTTTCAATTATTAGTGGTGGAAATATTGACATGCTTACTATATCTTCATTAATTAACCACGGTTTAGTTTCTAAGGGTAGACTTTTCTGCTTTAATGTAGAATTACCTAATTCTCCAGGGCAATTACAACAAATTACTGAAATCTTAGCTAACCTTAGTGCAAATGTAGTTAAATTAGAGCATAACCAATTTAAGGCTATAAATAGATTAACCAACGTATTGTTAGAAGTAACAATAGAAACCAATGGCTTTAGCCATATTGCAGACATAAAAAAAGCCTTCTCAAACTTAGGCTACTCAATTGAACAATTGTATTAAAAAGTGCAAGGCACTTTTTAAGTGAAAAAATAAGAGTGAAGAGTGAAAAGTTAAGGTAGAAAACTCCCTAGGAGTTTCATCCACCACTCTTCACTCTTCACTCTTCTCTCAAAACTACTCCATTTCATCGTCCTTAAGTTCTAAATATTCTTTGTCTTTTTCTTGAAGTGTTCTGTCATCAAAAGGAGATGTTATTAAAGCCTTTATAAATAATGATGGGTAATAAAGCTTCAAATGCTCCATATAGTCAACCCATTGAATAATTATCTTCAAATAAGCTCTACATATATCTTTTCTTAAATGAGCCTTCTCATATTCCTTTATTTCCCCCTCAATAAGTCTTGTCCTTAATTCATCCCTTACATGATATAAAGAAATCAACATATCCGTAAACTCATCATATTCCTCAAGCATTGGGCTTGAAATCAAGCTTAAAATAAAATCATCCTTTTCATCTAAAATTCTATTTAAATTATTAAGATCCATAAGATTTATATCAAGCTCACAATCATAGCTCTCAACAGTTTCTTTTAGCAGCTTAAAACTCTCATTTGTCCAATGCTTAGTGATTTTAGAACACATAGTAATTTCACTAATTGTCAAATCGCCTTTAATAAGCTCAGTTAAAACCTTAGTTCCAACCTCAGAATAAAAAGCACCAACAATTATATTAATCTTATTAGCAATCTTAATTTTCTCCCTAGCTTCTAAAATTTTATCTATAATCAAAATATTATAAAATATACCAATAGGGACAAACGCTAAGCTTAACACAATATTAGAAGCTGTCTCCTTAGCATTTCCAAATATTTTATAATGGATACCATACATAATTATTGACAAAACTGCCAATACTATCATTAATGAAGCTCTTTTTCTTAGTGACTTAAACATGTAACCCCTCCTAAATTAGAAGTATATTACATAATATGCATAAGCAACTATTTTTGTTCTATATAAATCTCAATATTATTTCTTAAAGCCATTATAGTTGCTTGAACCCTATCATCAACATTAATCTTTCTAAAAATTTTTGTAGCATAATTTTTAACAGTTTTTTCTGATATATATAAAGATTCACCAATCTCTTTATTGCTCATCCCCTTAGATATTTTAGATAAAATTTGAAGTTCCCTTTCTGTTAAGTGAGATAAAATATTTTCCTCTGGTTCTTCCTTTTCTCTAATTGCCGAGAACAAAATATTAACTAAAGTCTTATCAATATATTGTCCACCTAAAAATACAGTTTTAATAGCACTTACAATCTCTTCACCAGCTGAATCCTTTAAAACGTATCCATCAGCCCCACTTTCAATAGCCTTATGAATAGTATTTCTATCATTTTCAACCGTTAACATAATAACCTTAATTGAACTATAGGTATTCTTTAAAATCTTTAAAGTTTCTAACCCATTTTGTACAGGCATATTCATATCTAAAAGTACAATATCTGGTTCATTCATCTTAAGTAAATCTAACAATTCTTTTCCATTAGAAGCATCTCCAAGAATAGTTAAGTCCTCTTCAAACCCTAACATTCTCTTTAACCCTTCTCTTATTAAAGCATGGTCATCAGCCATTAATATTTTAATTTTACTCATCTTGTAGAACCTCTCTATTTTTAGGTAATTTAATTTTATAACTAGTTCCTAAGCCCTTCTTAGAAAACATATTAATATCTCCCTTTAAGCCCTTAACTCTATCAATTATTCCTAATAATCCAAAGGATGCTCTACTTACCCTTACATCCTTAAGGACTTCTTTTATATCAAATCCAATACCATTGTCCTCAATTGATATATTTATGTATTTTTCATCAAGACTTAACTTAAGTAAAACCTCACAAGCCTTTGAATGCTTTCTAATATTATTAATTATTTCCTGGACAATTCTATATACTGCAACCTGTATAATATTTTCAATTTCATCTTTCATATCCATCAAATCAAATTTTACAGTTACTCCTTGGTTCTCTAAATTAGATTTAACCATATCACAAATACTTTGATTCAATCCAAGTTCCTCAAGGGATGCAGGCTTTAAATTAAACAAAATACTCCTCATTTCCTTTAAAGCATCTCTAACACTTTCCTTTAAATAATCGATTTCCTTAAGCCCCTCATCAAGATCCTTCCTAACAAGCATCTTACATAAATCCATTCTCATAACAACACTAGCCATATGTTGAGTAGGACCATCATGTAAATCCCTTGCAATTCTCATTCTCTCACTTTCCTGGGCCTCTAAAATCCCAATTCCAGCTAATATATTAGAGTTAGAATCATCAATCATATTCATAACATCGCCCTCTAAATAAGCCAATGCAACAGAAACCTGATTAACTATTTTTTCAGCTGCTTCAATATTAGATAAAGAATCCTTCATTCTTCTCTCTAAGGTATCTCTTCTCTCCCTTAACAACCTTTCTTCCTTTTGCTTTGATAAAAGTTCTGCTCTAATTAAAGCGGCCTCCTCATAAGCATTTCTCATAAGCTCTTCTTTGTCATTACCTGATACCGTCGCAATATCAACAAGCTTCCCTCTCATACGCTTATCCTCTAGTTCTAGCCTATCAACCTCATCAATTGTACTTTTAATCTGCTGTTGAACTAGTATACACTCTAATTTTACTCTTTCTTGTTCATTTCTTAAGTTGTTAATTATTTGGAATATTTGACTCTTACTTGTCTGTATTTGTCCAATTGTGGTTTTAATTATTAAATTAATCCCTTCCAAATTCATCTTCTTATTTTCCACCTTAGTTTTGCCCCCCTTAATCCACTGCACTACATATATTTATTATAACAAATTTTTCTACGAAAAAATACCTTAAGGGCGGGTATCCTTAAGGTATACTTTGGGTTGTTTGAACATTTAGAGGTTATTTTTTATAGGGTTACCTTAATATTTAGGGGTTATTAAGGGTATTTCCTACGGTTTTCTTAACCTAATATTATTATATACAATTATTATCGAAAATTGTAGATACTAAATGTCACATTTTAATAGGGACTTTAGTCCCTATTCTGCCATTTACCACCCTTTTGTTACATAACCCTCTCCATAATGACCTTTATCATCCTTATATATAACAGAGAATTCTCCATTTTCCACTTCTATTTTTGTTAAAGATGCCTGTCCCATGACTGTTGTTGAGAAGCTCTCTTCTTCTCCACTATTTTCAAATAATAACATTAACAGTTTAATTGTCATGCCATGTGTTACTATTAAAACATCCTTACCTTCATTATTTCTTACAATTTCATCTATGGCACTATAAGCTCTAAGCTTTACTTCCTTTAAAGTTTCTCCCCCAAAAGGTTTGTACTCTTTTGGATTATTAAACAAGTTGTAGAACTCATCCTTATACTCTTCATGATTTTCTAATTCAACAGTAGTCATACCTTCCCATATACCAAAGTTAAACTCCTTTAGACCATCATGTGTTACCACTTCAATATTTTTATTTCCTTTTAGTATGTTAGCTGTATCATTAGCTCTTCCTATTGGACTTGTATAAATTACATCTACATTAATATCCTCAAGTCTTCCCTTTAATGCCTCTGCTTGTTTAACTCCAAGCTCTGTTAGTGGTGAGTCAGCCCACCCTTGAAACCTTTTATTAATGTTCCATTGTGTTTCTCCATGTCTTGTTAAGTAAATTGTTGTCTTCATAAATCTCTCTCCTTTATCTTTTGAAAAAAAATAGAACTCTTTCGAGTTCTATTTTATCATATTTATATACCTAATGGTAATTTAAACATAAAGAATGCTATTAACATTATTGTCCATGTGATTAAGAATGCCACTGAGTAAGGGAACATTAACTTAATCATGTCACCTAATGTGTATTCAGGCTTGTACTTCTTCATATAAACAAGAATTATACCTGCATATGACATTAATGGTGAAATTGTATTTGTTGATGAATCTGCAATTCTGTAAGCAGCAGCAACAAAATCTGGAGTTAATTCTGGGTTTACTTGGTATAACATTGGTATAAATATTGGTCCAAGTAACATCCATTTTGAAGTTAATCCTCCAACAAATAGGTTAATTATAGCTGTGATTAAGATAAATCCTATAATTAATAATATTGGATATTCACTAATTCCTAATGATTCTAATCCCTTAGCTCCTAAATATGTGATATATGTCCCAAGGTTTGAGAAACTAAGTAATGCTAGGAAGTTATATGAGAAGAATGTTAAAACTAAAATATATCCCATTCCACTCATTTGCTTTGACATTGCACGTACAACATCAATTGCTTTGTTGAATTTCTTCATCTTTACTCCATAAACTAATCCAGGAACAAAGAATAAGAATGTTATTACTAATATAATATTATCCATTAATGGATTGATTGTCTTACCTTCTTCTGTTACAAATTTAGCAAGTGGTCCCATTGCTAAAACAGCTACTACAGCTAGTCCACCTAATAATCCAAGTCCTGCCCACTTAAGAGCCTTGTTTTCTTCATCTTTAACAGTAAAGTCTGAAAGATTTAAATCTTCTGGTACAATGTAGCTTTCTTTTTCTAATCTTGGTTTTACAAACTTTGCAGTTACAAAATATCCAACTGCTGCAAGTAAGAATGTTGATGCTACTATAAATACATAGTGCATTGTTGCTGGGTTTAAGTCTTTACCTAAGTATGATACAAATGGAACACCTTGTCCTTCTGCAAATATCTTAGCGTTGTTACCAACTATAACATCAATTGGTGTACCTGGTATTAAGTTTGCACTAAATCCTGCTGATACCCCTGCAAATGCTGATGCCATACCGATTAATGGATTCTTCTTTAATCCTACATATAATAACCCCGCAAGTGGTATTAATATAATATATCCTGCGTCAGTAGCTATACTACTCATTATCCCTAAGAAAACAAGTACTACTGGTAAAAATCTATCTGATACTCTTAAGCCTATTTTCTTAATTAATGTACTTAATAATCCTGATTCTTCAGATAGTCCAACTCCAAGCATTACAATTAAGATAGTTCCAAGAACCCCACCACCGTATGCTAACCAGTTGTTTAATAATGCGTTGTTAAATATCCATCTGAAGTTTTCTGCATCAAACATGTTCTTAATTTCATAAGAAATTGTTCCCCCATCTGCAGCTAATGTTTCAAATTTCATTCCCCCCATTAATAATGTAAGAGTCATTACAATTGCATAAAGCCCCATAAAGATTATTACTGGATCTGGAATCTTTTTTCCGATTCTTTCAATAAATGATAATTTTACTTTTTGATTTTCTTGTTTACTCATTTGTGCCCCTCCCCATATGTCATGAAGTTTTTTATTTTTAAATCCTTCAAAAAAATTTACAAATTTTTAATTTTTTCATTAAACTCTTAACTTATTATATCATTTTTTACTCACTTTGCAATAATTTATTTTAAAATTTATTAAATTACTATGAATTTTGTCGTTTGTTTTGCAATTTTTATCTTGCAAAACTTGCAAAATACCATTTTTTAGATAAAAAAATTAGGATTATCCTCTCTCTAAAATTACTTGAATTAATTTTTGTTATATAAATTTATAAAAAGTTAACACAAAAATATGACTATATATATCCTATTTAGGTTTTAATATAGATATAAGAAAAATTTATTAAGAAATAAATATGAGGTGAAAATTATGTGTACAGCTTTAAGTATTAAATCAAATGAAAACAAACATTTTTTTGGAAGAAACATGGACTTGGCCTATAACTTCAATCAATCAATATTAATCATTCCAAGAAACTATAATTTTAAGGATATAGTTACAGGAGATACAATTACTAATGGTAATGCCATTATAGGTATGGGAACTATTATTGATAATCACGCAGTTCTTGCTGATGGGATGAATGAAAAAGGCCTTGCTTGTGCAGGACTTAACTTTGCAAGGTATTCTCACTATGAAGAAAACGAAACTCCAGGCAAAAAGAATATTCCACCATATGACTTTATTCATTGGGTATTATCAAATCATGAAACTGTTACTGAAGTAAAAGCTACTATTAAAAATATAGAATTGATAGCTAGGCCTATAAATAAAAATACACCACTTCCAACACTTCATTGGATGATTGCTGATAAAACTGGAAAATCCATTGTAGTTGAAAAAACAAAAACCAGCTTCGCTGTATATGATAATCCTGTTGGAGTTATGACTAATAATCCTACTTTTGATTGGCATTTAACTAATTTAAATGAGTACATAACCATTACCCCTAATTTTCCAAAGGAAACTAACTGGAGTGATTTAACCTTAAAACCTCTTGGTGTTGGTATTGGTGGACGTGGTATTCCTGGTGACTATGGTTCTGCTTCAAGATTTGTAAGGATTGCTTATCTTAGATCACATATGACTGCTCTAGAAAATGATGTAGCCGCTATTTCACAGTTCTTTAATATGCTTGACTATGTAAAAATGGTTAAGGGTGGGGCTATTACTAATGATAATTTGGAGGATTTAACTTTATATTCTTCTTGTATGAACCAAGAAAAAGGAATCTACTATTATAAAACTTACAATAATAATAGAATTAATGCCGTTGATATGAACAAGGAAGATTTAGATGCATCAGAAGTTAAGATTTTCCCTTACTTAGATACTCAAGACATAAATATGATTAATTAGTGAATAGGTAAGAGTGATGGTTGAAACTCGCAGAGTTTCTTTTAAATAATATATTTAAAGAAATCCCGTAGGGATTTCAACCTCAACTCTTCACTCTTCACTTTTACTTCTTACCTAATTTAACTTTCAACCTCAACTCTTCACTTTTACTTCTTACCTAATTTAACTTTCAACCTCAACCCTTCTCTATTACTTTAAGAATCCATATATAATTGAGCTACTTTTAAAACCTTATATAAGCCTACCTTATACTTAACAATATGAGCAAGTAGTTCTTCATGGCTTGGCTCTTTATATCTATGGGATATTCTATTTCTAATTAATCTTGATTTTTCTAAAAACAAATAAGTTTCTTCATCAATAATTCCATTATCTTTTAATATTATTAAAGCTTCATATAAAGACATTCCAACTTTATATTTTTTTATTTCCTTTAAAATAATAGAGCATAAATCCTCTAAAATAGTATGAAAGCTTACAAATAATTGTCTTAAACTTGACTTTGATAACTTTATTATTAATGCATCATCTTTCTTTGTTTCTAAAATCATAATACATTCTTCTATATCAGCTATGCATTCATGCATATCTTCAATTATTTTTAATAATCTTTGTAAATTCATGATAATAAATCAACCTTTCTAAAATAAAAGAAATTCTCATTTTCTTTATATACCTTATCTATTTCATTATATAAACACTCTAACTCATTGTTTTCATCCTTTGTATATAAAATATTATTTTTGTTTAATATATCAACCATTAAAAATAAATCTATATTTTTTGCTTTTAAATCTATAACGTCAATTTCTCTACCTAATAAATTATGTAAATAAATTTCTAAATCCAAAATTAAATCAAGTTCCATTTCTCTTTCTGAAATGACAGCAAAATCTACATCTGACTCTTCATTAAACTCATCCGTTAATATACTCCCAAAAATCAGTAAACTATAAATACCAAATGATTCTATGCTATTTATAAACTCTTGCGATTTTAGTAAATTAAATATCTCTTCCTTGTTTAACATATAATCACCTTGTATAATGAAAACATAGTAAAAAACAGATTTTTCATTATACTTTTCCTTTCTTTATTATTTTTTACTATAATTATCATAAGACACTGTGGATTAGTTTTATCACCTATAGCTTTGACTATTTTAATTGAGGATCTAACCACTGTCTTATGCTTATTTGTTAATTAGTTAGATAACGCATGACGTTTTATATAGAGCAAGGTTACATTTAGCATAAGGAGTTGTGGAACATAGCGGATTAAATTAAAAAGGAGTTGTTCTTATGATTTATATTGGAATTGATGTCGCTAAAGATAAGCATGATTGCTGCATTATTGATTTGGA
>JBOFVP010000456.1:0-2585 GCA_051653165.1 Clostridium sp. | reverse complement strand
TATACATGCAGGAATAATTGGAACACCTTCAGGAGCTATAACAACTTTGAAGGTAAATAAAGGTGGAGTTATAACTGCTAAAACAGTATATGCAAATACAAAACTTTTTGTAGGGGAACGTACATATACATTTGAACATCAATGTAGAGATGTTAAAGCATATATAGATAAAGATGGGGATCTACAAGTGGAAAAATTTAATGTTTAGGAGGATTATTTATGGCAAACCAAGAGATGAAGTTACTAATATTTGATTTAAATGGTGAACGATATGCAACTGAAATATCTAGTGTTGAAAGAATTCTAGGATATGAACAACCAACGGAACTTCCAGAAGCACCTTCATTTATAAAAGGAGTTATAAATCATGAAGGTAAAATATTACCAATAGTGAGTTTGTATACAAAATTCGGATTTGGAATGGAAGTTTTAAATGATCAAAAGAAGGTTATTGTAGTTAGAAGAGAAAATAAAGGATATGGGATTATAGTCGATAATGTATATGAAGTTAGAGGTGTAAAGCAAGAATGTTTTGAAGAAACACCAGAAATAGCTACACATATTTCAGAAAAGTACATGAAAGGGTTAATTAAACTTGATGATAAGATAATAATTTTACTTGATATTGGTAGGATTTTATCTGATAAGGAAGAGGAATTAATATAGGTATGGAAGGTACAGAACTTAAAGTTGGAATTGGAGATTTAAACGTAACAAAGCCTCCAAGGAAGATAATAACTGTGGGGTTAGGTTCATGTATAGGAATAGTACTTTATGATAGGATAAAAAAAATTGCGGGACTATCACATATAATGTTACCAGATAGTACTCAATTTAGTGTAGTTACAAATGAAATGAAATTTGCAGATTTAGCGGTACCATTGTTAGTTAAAGAAATGGAAAAACAAGGTGCTAATAAAAGGTTCATAACAGCAAAAATAGCAGGTGGAGCCTCAATGTTTAAATTTTCAGACAATAAAATGATAAATGATATTGGAAAGAGAAATGGAGAGGCAGTAAAAAATGCATTACATAAAATAGGTATCCCTATAACTGGGGAGCACATAGGTGGACATAAAGGAAGAACTGTAATAGTAAATCCAGAGGATGGTCAAGTTACTATAAGAATCGTAGGGCAAGAACATATTCTGATTTAAGAGGTGAGAGTATGAATAAAAAAAGAGTAGTAGTTGTTGATGATTCTGCTTTTATGAGAAAAATGATAGGGGACATGATTGAAGGGTTTCCAGAGTTTACAGTTGTAGATAAATTAAGAAATGGAAAAGAACTAGTAGACAAAATAGAAAGCTTAAATGCAGATATAATAACATTAGATGTAGAAATGCCAATAATGGATGGATTATCAACATTGAAAGAGTTAAGAAAAAAGAATATAGAATCCAAAATAGTAATGGTAAGTTCATTAACGGCAGAAGGGTCAAAAATGACAATAGAATGTCTAATGAATGGTGCTATTGATTTTATTCAAAAGCCATCAGGTTCAATTAGTTTAGATATAGAGAAAATAAAAGAAGATTTATATCAAAAATTTATAACCATATCGAAAATGGGATTTAATAAGCCTTTAGTTAAGGTTAGTGAACCAGAAAAATCTATTAAAAAGATTAATAAAATAGTTGTAAAGAGTAAAAAAATAGAAGCTGTATTAATAGGAGCATCTACAGGTGGTCCAAGAGCCATTCAAAAGGTATTAACAGGAATAAATAAAATTGGTGTTCCAATAATAGTTGTACAGCATATGCCAAAAGGATTTACAAAGGCATTTGCAGATAGATTAAATAATATTTGTTCATTAAGGGTAGTAGAAGCTGAAGAAGGAATGAGACTTCAACCAGATACAGTTTATATAGCCAAAGGTGGACACCATCTAGAAATTTTAAGAGATAAAACAATACATTTAACTGATGGACAAACTCTTTGGGGAGTTAAACCAGCAGTAGATAAAATGATAAGTACAGCAGCCTCTGCATATAGAGGAAATGTTTTATCTGTTATTTTAACAGGAATGGGTAAAGATGGTGCACAAGGAACAAGTCTTGTTAAGGAATTTGGTGGAATTACAATTGCAGAAGATAAATCAACAACTGTAGTTTATGGAATGCCTAAGGAAGCTATTGCTACTGGGAAAGTTGATTATGTAATACCTTTAGATGAAATACCAAGCAATATTTTAAGTTTGCTTAAAGGAGGATAATATATGAATTTTGATGAATTTCATAGATGGGTGCATAAGGAATTAGGAATTAATTTAGGTGCGTATAAGCCTGACCAATTAAATAGAAGAATTGATTCATTAAGAGAAAGAGTTGGGGCAAAAAATCTTGAAGATTATAGTAAGTTAATAAAGTCAAATGATGAACAAAGACAAAAGTTCTTAGACTTTATAACTATAAATGTAACAGAGTTTTATAGAAATCCAGAGCTTTTTAAGCAGCTTGAGATTCAAATTAAAGAAAATTTAATTCAGCCAGGAAAGAGATTAAAGATATGGAGTGCAGCGTGTTCAACAGGGTGTGAACCATATACAGTAGCGATGATTTTAAATAAAATAACACCATCAGTAA
>JBOFVP010000455.1:0-9487 GCA_051653165.1 Clostridium sp. | reverse complement strand
ATAATAAAAGTTGCTTGGCACAAGACATTAAGCCACAAACAGGATATAAGAAATTTAAAAATGTGCACATGAAAGAGAATTATGCGTGGGTGTATAGATTGAAGCTTGAATATAAAAACATTTGCAAATTATTGCGAAGAAAGGATTAGATTAGATATGGATAGAGAAATTAAATATAGAGGTAAAGATATAAAAACTAATAGTTGGGTTTATGGTGGTTATTATAAACACTTAAAAAGAACTCCTTCACCTATTGGAGATAGTATAAAGGAAGATGATTGGGAACCTTTAATTGTAAGAAGTGGATTTTCAGATTGGAATATGCCTAAAAGAATAGAGTGTTTTGAGGTTGATGAAACAACTGTTGGTCAATATACTGGAATAAAAGATATGAATGGTAAAGAGATGTATGAAGGGGATATTGTACAATACACAGATGGTAATTTTATAAAAAGAACAGGTTTGATAGAATTTGAATGCTATGGATTTATGCTTAATGAGATAAAAGGAAATCAACTTGATTTTCTAGGAACAATAGATGATATGGATGAATTTGAATTTAAAGTTATAGGTAATGCTTATGAAAACCCACAATTATTATAATGAACAATTTGAATTTATAAGTGAAGGAGGAATGTTTGATGAAGGAATTTAACATTAAGGAAATGGAAAATTATGAAATTGTTGAAATCAAAGATGATTTAGTTATGCTTGAATCTTTAATGAATGGAAGTAGAGAGGGTGATACTTTAGCAAAAGCATATCATTACATTAACTATTTAGAGGAGAGATTGGCTAAAATCGCTAATAATGAAGAGAGGGCAAAATTACTATTACAACAAAAAGATTATGTGGTTAGAAAACTAACTACTCGTCAATTATCAGATGCCGAGAAATGTGCAGAATGCGGTTTTGACGGAGAGTGTACTGAATGTAGTTGTAGTGTTTGCATCATTCAATAGTTTCACAATTTGAAGATATTATGAGGTGATTTTATGAAAGTACATTTATTTGATTATGACCATTGTTCAAAGTTTCCACAAGATAATACTGATAAGTGGAACGCTACAAAATGTGGTTATACAAGAAAAAATGTAACAAAGAAAATTGAGGAAGTTACTTGCAAATTATGTTTAAGAGAGATTAAAAAATAGAACACAATTCAAATATATTAGGATGTAAAGGAGATATACAATATGACCAAGGAAGAGATAAAAGAATATTTCTCTAAATACAATATGATTAAAGCTAAAATTCAGAGTTTAGACTTAGAAATTGCAGAACATGAATTAATGGGAAATGAAAAAAAAGCAAAGGCAATTGAGTTAGAGGTTAAGCTTTTAAATTTAAAAATAAGGAGAATAGACAATTTCTTAAGTATGCTAGATGAGCATTCAAAAGAAAAGGATATATTCAAAGAGGTAATAATAAATAAAAAAAGCAAAATATATACAGCAGAATTATTCAAGGTATCAAGAAAAACAGTTAATAGAAAGGTAAATGAGGCACTTACTAAGATAGAACAGATTGGGAATTAACAACTTCCCAAAATGTTCCCACAAGTTACCCATAAGTTACCCACAATATGCCCACAAATGGCTCAACCAAGCTATTTACAAGGTGTTAGTGGTGTGTTAGAATATATAAAAATGAATATGCATTTTAAAGGGAAAATATTAAAACATGTCCACTTTGAATGGTATGGAGTAATTATATCTTTTTAAGGAGAATTTCTATATGAAAAGCAATTTGAATAAAGATGAAGTTAAAATTTTATATTTAAGAGGTATGGATGCAACACAAATATCTAATTATTTAGGGGCAACTAAAAGTGCAGTAAATAAATGCATTCAAAGAAATTTTAAAGAATATAAAGACATACATGTATACGAAAAGAGGAAAAATTCATTCCATGATATAGCTGTAAAGAAAGCATTAAATTATGAATCTAAAATGTGGATGAGTGATAAAGCATTTATTGATAAAAATAGATCAATTTTTACAACTAATGAATTAGGAAATATTGTTTTAAGAAAAGATATTGATTGTGAATTACCTTGGGATGTTCCAAGGAGATTAAATAATGAGTTTAAGGGTTGCTATTAATAGCAGCTCTTTTATTATTAAGAGGGAAGTGATTAAATGAAATGGCAACTAAAAGACCAGCTAGACCGATTAAGAACGTAGATGAAGTTTTAGACATTCAAGATTACTTAAAATATAAAAGTGAAAGAGATTATATATTATTTGTTTTAGGAGTAACAACAGGATATAGAGCAGGAGACTTAGTAAAATTAAAAGCTAGAGATATAAGAGAAGCATTAAAAAGAAAGTGCTTTAGGATAATGGAAGGCAAGAAATTAAACTCTAAATCTATTAAATCATCAAATAGAAAGCCAAGAGAAGTAGAAATTATACCTAAACTAGATAAGTTATTAAGAGAATACATTAAGGATATGAAAGATTATGAGTATATCTTTAAAAGTAGAAAAGGTACAAATAAGCCTATTGGAGTTCCAAGAGTAAGCAATTTACTTAATGAGGCAGGTAAATATTTTGGGCTATATGATATTAGTGCTCATTCAATGCGTAAAACATATGGATATAGAATATTTTTAGCATCAGATAAAAATATTGTTGCTGTAAAAGAATTGCTTGGTCATAGATCTATTGAAGAAACTAAATTATATATAGGATTAGATAAAGAAGAATATCATACTTATAACAAGTCATTAGATGCATTTATAAGGTGATATTCTTTTATTTTTGTAGTTGAATGTTTAAAAAATTAAGGGATTGATATTAGGTAGTAAAAAAATAGTGACATATATTAGTAATAAATTTTTAAAATGAATGTGTGATTCCCTATATAAATAGAACATTCAAAATGAAAAAACCGAATGTTGTTTATTATTATTTTAGAATAATATTCGGTAATAAGAATTATAAAGTGGTGCAAAAAAAGGAGCTTATTTCATGCCTATATTAAAGCAATGTAGTTATCATGGATGCACTAAGATATTAAACAACGATGTTAAGTATTGCGAGTATCATCAAGGTAAGTATGATAAAGAACAGAAGGAAAGATATAAGGAATACCAAAGAAGAAGACTGAAAGATAAGTTTCAAGTCAAAGCACAAAAGTTTTATAAGTCTCCAGAGTGGGAAAGAATTAAGGAGGCCATCAAAGCAAGTGTATATCACATAGATATATTTGAATACTATTTAACAGGCAAGATAGTCGAAGGTGAAAATGTTCATCATATCATAGAGATAGATGAGGATTGGAATAGTAGACTAGATATTAATAACTTAATATACCTTACTCATAAGAACCACATGAGAATACATTCAAAGTATAACAAGAGTAAGAAGGATAGAGAAAAGGTCCAGAAGATACTTCAAGGGCTTTTATTAGCATTTGAAAAAGAATTTAATTAACCCCGGGGGAGTGCCTAGCTAATTGAAGATAAAAATACCATCACGAAGCCTAGTCCCGCACAAGAATTATTGCTATTTTTTAGTATAGGGGGGTTAGAAAAAGGAGGAATACGAACAATGGGAAGAAAAGCTAAAAAGCTAAAGCCACCAGCGTGGCTTGATGAACTTGCAACAGAAGAATTTAAAAGAATTGAAAAACTATTAAGGGATGAAGATAAAGATTTTACCTCTAAAGATATTAAAGCCCTTGAAGCTTATGCAATGAATTATTCAAGATGGCAAAGAGCAGAATGCATTCTTTTAAAGCTAGGTATGACAATGCAGGTAAATGAAGAAGGTTATGAGCAACAAAGAGCAGAGGTCTCTATAGCAAACAAAGCTCAGCAGGAAATGAGAGCTTGGGCCAAGGAATTAGGATTAACTCCATCAGCAAGAGCAAGAATTAATAAAACTCCAGTTAAAGATGAAGACACAGATGAAGAATTAGAGAGAATGGTTTCTAAATGATAAAGAAGAAATTAGAACAGTTCATAAAAAGATTAACGGAGGATCACGTTAATCAAGAAATAAATTATCAGCTTGAAGAAGTAATTAAAGAACAAAAGTTAAAGTATGATGATGATAAATATTTCTTTGATGAAGTTGAAGCATATAAGCTATATAACTTCTTAAGCAAACTTACACTCGACAAGGGTAAAAAGGGACAACGAATTAAACTTCTTAAGTTCCAATTTAAAATACTTAGTTCAATTCTATGTGTTAAGAACAGAGAAACTGGATGTAGAAGATTTAAAGAAGCACACCTAAATATAGGGCGTAAGAATGGTAAGGGTTCATTAGTTGCTTGGATAATAATTTATCTTTATTTTACTGATTCTACATTTGGAGCAGAATATATTATTGTTGCAAATGATATAAAACAGGCAACGAATTTATTCAATACTATAAAGCTAACTATAAATGCAAATAAAACATTAAGAAAATATGTTAAGATAACAGATTCTCAAAAGCTAATGTACAGAAAACATACTAATAGTTACTTAAGAGTTTTAGCCAATGAAGGAAGTAACCTAGATTCATATGCAACATATATAGCAGTTCTTGATGAAACACATGAATATAAAAAGACAGATGCATATGAGAAGTTGATTACAGGGATGGGGCTTTGGGATGAACCTTTAATGTTTACTACTACTACAGCATCAAGTGGAGAAGATGAAAAAAACCTTGAGTATCAAATGTATTCTTATTCTAAAGATATTGATGATGGTAAAATAGAGGATGAATCATTTTACCATGCTATTTATGAGAGTAAAGCAGCTTGTGATATTTGGGATGTTGAAGAATGGTTTAAAGCTAACCCTGCGTTAGGTATATTTAAAAAAATAGATGACTTCATAAAACTAGCAAATAAAGCTAGTAACATGAAATTATTTGAAGCTAAGTTTAGGAGATTATACTTAAATCAACATGTTAATGTAGATGGAATTAAAGGCGCTATAAATATGGAACTTTGGAATCAATCATTAAGGGATATTACCCTTGAGGAATTAAAAGGATGTACATGTTGGGGTGGCTTAGATTTATCAAGTAAAAATGATATAACAGGATTAGTTTTAGTATTTTATGATCCAGAGAATGAAAAGTTTATTATTTATCCATTTCTATTTACCCCTTATGATAATGCAATTGAAAGAGGGGAAGAAGATGGCTTTGATTATATGAAATATATCAAGTCTAATGATCTTATAGGAACTAGAGGTAAATATGTTAACTTTGAAGATGTTTTAGAAAAGTTATATGAGTTAGATATTGAATTTGATATAGATAAGATTGGTTTTGATAGATGGGGAAGTACAACAATAATTAATAGGCTTGAAGATAAGTGGGATGTTGTTCCACTTGGACAAGGTACAGGGACTATGACACCAATTATCAACGACTTTGAAAATCTCCTTATTGATGAAAAATTAATAATAAAAAATAATGAAGTATTTAACTATATGGCAAAGAATGTAGTTGCAGTTGAAACAGATGGAGGGGTAAGGTTTAGTAAAACTAAATCAGAGTTTAAAATTGATGGAATTATTGCCTTACTAATGGGGCTTTTATTATCAATTGAAGCTAATGGAATACCAAGATATAACGCACTTGAAGCATTAGAAGAAGAGGAGTGGGATTAATGAATAAAGTAAAATCACTTATAAAAAAAATAAAAGAATTATCAGTAAAACACTTAGATGATATTAGTCTTATTATAGGTGTTTATTTTTTAATATATGGGATTCATATGGTTAGTCCAGCACTATCTTATATAGTACTAGGGATTATATTTATCTCATTTGGATTTTTAGCATTTAGGGCAAAAAACAGTATAAAATAGAATTTAAAAAATGAAGGGGGGTGAGATAAATATGATTTTAGAAAAAATATTCAATAAAGAAATTAATGATATTACCTATGGATATAGCAATAACTATAGCTGGGGTGGTATTAATAGGATAAGTTTAAGTAAGGAAGCTTACTTAAAAGAGTCAACATATTTGAAATGTATTAATTATACATCAAATAAGATAGCAACATTAAGTTATTCATTAAAGTATCATGACAATAAAAAGGGTGATATGTTAGCAAAAAAACATCCATATTACAATAAGTTTTTAAGACCAAACAATTCAATGTCATTTGTTAGATTGATGAAAGCATTGGTTGTAATAGGAGAACATGAGGGTATTAGTTGCCTTTATATAAATAGAGCTAATGGAGATTTGTTCCCATGTAGAGTTAATCAAATATTTATTGATGATGTAGGAATAATAAAGTCTACTAAGTCTATACCAGTTGCATTAGAAATTACATGCAATGGAGTTAGTGAAGTTGTATCAGAAGATGATTGCATATTATATCATGGCGGGATAACAACTGATGGCATAACGAGTAAGGCATTTAAGGATTATATGGAGTTATCACTTAAAACAACTATGGAAGGACAAAAGGTTCTATCAAAGTTATTTGAAAGTGGGTTAACTAATAAAGCTATAATTCAACTTGTTAGTGATATAAACAACGATAAAGAACTTAGTAAAATACAAAATAAGTTTAAAAAGATGTTTACATCAGATGATAGGCTTTTTACTATACCAGCAGGATATAGAGTAGATCCTTTTAATTTAAGTCTTGCAGATAGTCAATTTAAGGAACTTAGAAGTTTATCAAGGCGTGAAATTGCTTCATTATGGGGTGTAACTCCTTCAATGTTAGGAGAAGAAACATCAGGAAGTACTGATATAGAGGCAGAGAATTTAAGATATTTAACAGATACCTTACATCCAAAGATAAAACATTTAGAACAGGAATTTAATTATAAATATCTAGGTATAGATGAATATTCTAAAGGGTTCTTTGTTGATATAAACTTTAATGTTCTATTAAAGACTACAGCTGAAAAGCAAAAGAATATAATAGTAGACTATGTTAAACATGGTATATATCCGTTGGAGTATGCAAGAGAACTATTAGGAGTTCCATTAACTCACGAAGGAATAGTTACACTTCCATCAGGGCAAGTTTTATTAAGGGATCTATTAGAAGGTAATGTAAGTTATTTAAATAAGAATAAAAAAGACTTGAAAGGGGGTGATGAAGATGAATAAAAATAATGAAAGCCATTTTACTGCGCAAGATTTTGAACTTAGGAGCGTGGGAGATGGAGAAAATAAGAAGGAAGCCATACAAGGTTATGCTTTAACATTTGACCAATTATCAGAAGATATGGGGTTTAGAGAGATTATAAGAAAAGGTGCTTTAGACAATACTGATTTTTCAGATGTTGTATTTAACTTTAATCATAGTGAGTCTATGCCACTATCTAGGAATAATAAATCAGATGGTGCAGGAAGTTTAAAGCTTTCAGTAGATGATATAGGGTTGTTTTTTGAAGCAATTCCAACCGATACATCTTATTCAAGAGATTTAATTGAGAATGTAAGAAATGGAGTGCTAAATAAGTGTAGTTTTAGATTTTCAATAGATTACTCAGATAAGGATTCACAGTCTTGGGATTGGGATATTGATAATAAGCGTGGATATGACTTAAGAACCATCAATAAAATTAAAAAAATTAGAGATGTATCTATTGTTACATATCCAGCTTACGAAGGAACATCAGCAACTACTTATAAGAGAGCTAAAGATGATATGGTCCTGGAGAAGGACAAGGAAAAAGAAAGAGAAAAATTAATGTTAGAAATAAGCCTATAAGGGCTTTTTTTATTGCAAAAAAATAGGAAAGAGGTATTAAGTATGAAATCAAAAAAATTATTAGCTTTAATTAAAGCAAAAAGAGAAGAAGCAAGAGGATTAATGGAAAAGGACGATATGGCAGGTGCTAGAACACTTACAGAAGAAGTAAGAGGGCTAGAAGCTGACTTAGAAGTTGCATTAGAAATTGAAGAGGGTGAGTTAAGAGAACTTCAAAGAAGTGGGATAAAGATACCAGCTGGGAAGAATGAAGAAGAAAGAAATGTAACAAGAGAAGATGAATTAAGAGCAGTTGGAAAGTATGCAATGGGTGCCCGTTTAACAGATGAGGAAAGAGCATTAGTTACAGTTGGAGATAATGGAGCATTATTACCAGAAGGATTCGTTAATGACTTACAAATAATAAGAAATGGATATCCATCATTAAAGAGTTACTGTCATGTTATTCCAGTAACAACTAAAACAGGTAAGGTTCCAGTAGCTAAATTAGGTCAAAATAAATTATCAAAGTTAAAATCAAATCAACCAATTGAAGAGGGTGCAGTATCAACAGATGAAATTCTTTATGATATTGAGGACTATGGAAAATTTGTTCCTATTGAGAATTCTTTATCTGATGATGAAGTTGTAGGAATAATAGAGAATATATTATTACCTGATTTTGCAGAGGGGTCAGTTGCTGCTGAAAATGAAGAAATAATCAATATTGTTAAGACAAATGCAGTATCAGAAGAGGGTACAGACTATACAAAGATAGAGGAAGCAATGGATGGAGTTGTACCAGCTGCAAGACATGGGGTTATTACTATAACCAATACAACAGGGTACAACTATTTAAAGCATAGAAAGGATTCTATTGGTAGAAAGTTAGACCTAATAAAGAAGGTTGATGGGAAAACATTCTTCAATGAGAAACCAATTATTGAGGTTGGAGATGATTTAATACCAAATGAAAATGGTAAGTTAGTATTCTATACTGTAAATTTAAAAGAACTTGTTAAATTTATGGATAGAAAGGGTATCATAATTTCTAAGTCAACTGAATTCCTATTCAGTAAAAATCAAGATTGTTTAAGAGCAATTGAGAGATTTGATACATCTAAAGGTGAAGCAAGATCATGTAAAAAGATATTAATAAACCCAACTCCACCTCAAGCTTTTACAGTTAATGAAGAGCCACAAGAGTAATAAATAGAAGGGGATTTTCCCCTTCTTGCAATTTAAAGAGGTGTTTTACTTGGAAGAGGTAACAAAAGAATTAATAGAGGAAATTAAAGAGTATATTAATGCTTATGATGAAAGTGATAATGCAATATTAGAAATAATATTATTAGCTCAAGATTATATTGATATTACATGTGGGATTGCCTATAAGAACAATGAAAAGAAGGTTAGATTATCAAAATTATTATTAAAAAAAGTATGTGTTGATATGTATGATAATAGAAGTCTGCAATCTAGCCAAAATTACAAACCAGATAGAATAGCTATTACTATAATTAATAGTTTATCGTGTGAGGATGAATAATGGATATTAAATATTATAATCCTGGTGAGTTCAGGCATAAAATTGAGATTCAATTAAAGTCAATTGATAAAGTAAATGGTAGACCTATTGAAAAATGGGAATCAATATTTACAACTAAAGCTAAAACTATCAAAAGTAAAAGTTCAGAGGAATTATTACTAGGTGGTAAGACTGATAAAATAGCAAAAAAGCTAATTATTAGAACACCAAAAAGGTTTGAGTTAACAAATGACTATAGAGTTTTATTCAAAGGTCAAC
>JBOFVP010000454.1:0-4688 GCA_051653165.1 Clostridium sp. | reverse complement strand
GGTGTTATAAATGGTGCTATTGTAATAGGAATGAAAAGTAATATAAAAGAGTTAGATGCAATTATAGAAAATGATTATAAAATTGCATTAATAGATTATTTAGATGTATGTTTAAATAAAAATACAATACTAATAAATTCAAATAACTCTTTTGGTGGAAGATTAGCTGCTGATTATCTAGTAAAAAAAGGATGTAAAGATTTACTGCATATATCTGGAGATTTAGATAAATTTGCTGGAAAAGAAAGGGTTAAGGGGTTTGAAGAATTTTGTCTTCAAAATAATATAAAATATAAAATTTTAGAAGCTAGTTTTAATGGCTTTCTTTCAAAAAATATTTTAAAAAAATATTTAGAAAAAAATAAAACTTTACCTGATGGAATATTTTGTGCTAATGATGAAACAGCAATAAATATAATTGAATACTTAAAGGAGAGTAATATAAATATATCTCAGTCTTTAAAAATTATAGGTTTTGATAATGTAGACTTATCAACATACATATCTCCGAAGCTGACGACAATAGATATAGATTTAAAAACTATGGCGATAAAAACAATAGAATATTTAACAGAAAAAATAGAAGATAAAAATAATAAAAAAATTTATAAATATGAATCAGAGATTGAATTAATTGAAAGAGAAAGTTGAAAACTAAAAAAAATACGGGGGTATAAAATGAAAAAAGAGTATAAATTTAAAAAAGACTTTTTCTGGGGTAGTGCTATTTCAGCTTTACAAACAGAAGGAGCTCATTTGGAAATGGGAAAAGGAAAAACAACATGGGATATTTGGATGGAGAAAGATCCAGATAGATTCTTTGGAGGAGAAGGAAACGCTGTTGCTGTAGATTTCATAAATTTTTATAAAGATGATATAAAGATGATGAAAGAAATAGGTCATAATTCATTTAGATTTTCGATAGCTTGGACTAGACTTATACCAAATCCTTTAACAGGAGAGATAAATGATGTAGCAGTTAAGTTCTATAATGATTTAATTGATGAACTTCTAGCAAATAAAATAGAGCCTTTTGTATGTTTATTCCACTTCGATATGCCTGCAGCTATGCAAGATTTGGGTGGATGGGAGTCGAAAGAGGTATTAAAATATTTTAATATTTATGCGAAAAAATGTTTCGAATTATTTGGAGATAAAGTTAAATATTGGTTTACTCATAATGAGCCGATTGTACCAATAGAAGGATGTTACTTATATAACTTTCATTATCCATTTATTAATGATTTTAAAAGAGGAGTTCAGGCAGCTTATAATACAATTCTTTCAAATGCAATTGTAATAAGAACATTTAAAGAGATGAAAGCTGAAGGAACTCTAAAAAATGATAGAGAGATTGGTATAATTCTAAGTCTTACTCCATCATACCCGAGAGATTTAAACAATCCTGAAGACCTAAAAGCTTCAAAAATATGTCACGATTTCTTTGTAAGAAGTTTCTTAGATCCTTGTGTTTTAGGAGAGTTTAATAAAGATTTAAATAAACTTTTAAAAGATCATAATCTTATGCCAGAATACAAAGAAGAAGAGTTATTAATAATTAAGGAGAATACAGTTGATTTCTTAGGAATTAATTATTATTTCCCAAGAAGAGTAAAAGCAAAAGAGATAAAAGATGAAAAAGTAACAGGACCACATTCATTCTATGATGATTATGAAATGCCTGGAAGAAAGTTTAATCAGGATAGAGGTTGGGAAATCTTTGAAAAAGGAGTTTACGATATTCTGATTGATATAAAGAATAACTATGGAAATATAAAATCATATATTTCTGAAAATGGTATGGGTAGACACGGTGGAGATGAAAGAGATACTGATGAAAATGGAAGTATAAATGACGATGCAAGAATTGAATTTGTAAAAGATCATTTAATAATGATAAATAACGCTATAGAGGAAGGTTCTAATTGTGTTGGATATCATATGTGGAGTTTAATGGATAACTGGTCAATGAGTAATGCATTTAAAAATAGATATGGGTTTTTATTTGTTGATAGAGAAAATGGATTAAAAAGAAAAATTAAAAAAAGTGGTTATTGGATGGCCGAAGTAGCTAAAAATAATAAAATTGTGGAGGTTGAGTAGGTGATGAATTACTTATCTTTTGATGTTGGGGGAACAAATACAAAGTTTGGAATTTTGAACGATAAAGGAGAGATTATTTTAAAAGATAAAATACCTACTCCAAAAGAAAAAGATGATTTTTTTAATAAAGTGAAAGAAATAGTAGTGGAATATGCTGATGAATATAAAATAAAAGGAATTGGATTTAGCATGCCTGGTATAATAGATGTCGAAAAAGGTTATACAGTAACTTCTGGAGCTTTATCAAGTCTTTATAATTGCTATATGAGAGATGAACTAGAAAAGCTTACAGGGTTAAAAGTTACATTGGAAAATGATGTGAACTGTGTTGCCTTAGCTGAAAAGTGGATTGGAAATGGTAAAGATGAAAAAAACTTTATCAGTATTGCAATTGGAACTGGGATAGGTGGAGCAGTTATAATAAATGACTCATTGTATAGAGGCTCTAAATATATGGCTGGAGAGTTTGGATTTATGTTGGCTAAAGATATAGAAAATGAAAATAGTAGAATGTCTACTTTAAGTTTAATAGCTTCAACTGCAACTGGAATAGTTGGAGCATATAAAGAACTCACAGGAAAAGATTTAAGTGGTGAAGAGATATCAAAACTTTGTAAAGAGAAAGAAACAAATGCTGTTAAAGTTTTTGATGAATTTTATAACTATATCGCTTCAGGAATTTTTAATTTAATATTTGCATTTGACCCGGGAAAAGTTCTTATTGGGGGAGCAATAAGCTCTGATAAGATGATTATGTCTGGAATAAAAAATAGAATAAATGAAATAAAGAAAATGAATCCTGATTTAAATAATCTAGAGTTTCCTAAAATTGAAGATTGCAAATTTAATAATGATTCAGGAATAATTGGTGCTGTTTATAATTTTATAAAAGAGAGAGAGGGTGAAAATGAAAAAAGATAAACTTTTAAAAATTATAGCTAATATGACTCTTAAAGAAAAGGTATTTCAATTGTTTCAACTGAACGGAGCGATGATTACTGACGATGCTGTTATATCAGGACCTATGCAGGAGATGAACTTAACAGAGGATATAATAAACAATATGGGATCTATACTTGGAGTATCGGGAGCTGAAAAAGCTATTGAGATTCAAAAAAAATATTTAGAAAAAAATAGACATGGTATACCTTTACTTATTTGTCACGATGTGATTCACGGACATAGAACAACCTTTCCTATCCCACTTGCACTTGGATGCTCTTGGGATTCTGAGGCTGTAAAAGAAGTTGCAAAAGTTTCAGGAGCTGAAGCTGCTGTAAGTGGTATTCATTGTAATTTTTCTCCTATGGTAGATCTAGTGAGAGATCCTAGATGGGGAAGAGTTATGGAGTCTACAGGAGAGGATCCATATTTAAATTCTATTCTAGGAAAAGCTTTTGTAGAAGGATATCAAGGGGAAAATTTAAAAGAGGATGTAGAAAGAGTTGCAGCTTGTGTAAAACATTTTGCAGCTTATGGAGCAACAGAAGGTGGTAGAGATTATAACACTGTTGATATTGGAATATCGACATTCTATGATATGCATCTACCAGCGTATAAAGCAGCTATAGATGCTGGAGCAAAAACTGTAATGACATCATTTAATACAATAAATGGAGTACCTGCAACAGTTAATGAGTGGCTAATGAAAGATGTTTTAAGAAAAGAGCTATCTTTTGATGGAGTACTTTTCTCTGATTGGGGGGCTATTGGAGAGACAGTTGTTCATGGTTGCTCAGAAAATGGTAAAGATGCAGCTTATAAAGCTATGAAAGCTACTGTTGATGTAGATATGATGAGTGTAGAATATTTTGAACACTTAGAAGCTCTTGTTTTAGAAAAAAAGATAGATGAAAAGTATGTAGATGAAGCTGTATACAGAATCTTAGATTTAAAAGATGAGCTGGGGTTGTTTGAGAATCCATTTAGAGGAGCAGATACTGCTCGTGAAAAAGAGTTGCTGTTGTGTAAGAAACATAGAGAATCAAGTAGAGATATAGCTAGAAAATCTATGGTTTTATTAAAAAATGAAGCACAAGTTTTACCCTTGAAAGATAAACAGAAAATAGCTTTTGTAGGTCCATTTATTTCTAATAAGTCAATAAGAGGATTCTGGTCAGATTTAGGATTTGATAAAGATTCTATAACAATAGAAGAAGCAATACTTAATAGATTTGAGAGTAAAGATCAGCTTGTTATTTGTGGAAACCATAAAATAGAAATTGAGAGTTTTGAAGAGATTAGATCTACTGTAGAAAAAGCAAAAGAGTCAGATGTAATAGTAGTTGCTCTTGGAGAAGATCAAAATAGCTCAGGAGAGGGAAGGTGTCTCACAGATATAAGGTTACCAGGATTACAAGAGGAGCTTTTAAAAGAACTCTATAAAACAGGAAAAAAGGTAGTAGTAGTACTGTTTAATGGTAGGCCACTAGATTTAAGAGCTGTTTTTGAAAATTCAGATGCTATTTTAGAAGCTTGGTTCCCAGGAGTAGAGGGTGGGAATGCTGTTCTAGATATTTTGTTTGGAAGTTACAATCCTGGTGGAAAGATAACTATGTCATTCCCGTATAGCGTTGGTCAAGTAC
>JBOFVP010000453.1:0-1647 GCA_051653165.1 Clostridium sp. | reverse complement strand
CAAATACCCCTATACCTTCCTTTATTGTATCTATTACATAATTAGGAAGACAATTTTTTAATTCTTTAAATTCATACCCTGGTTCATAACTGGGATTTACACCCTTTAAGCATTTACTATTTCTATCATTTAAAAAGTCGCCAACTAACTGAACTGGTGCTATATAGTTTCCTCCTCCAAGTTTATATGCTAAGCTTTCATAATGTCTTTGATACTCCATTCCTGCTAACGGATTATTTCCTTCAAAATCTTCAGGACCTACAGTTACAACTAAAGCTGAATTGGCATTTTCTAAATCTCTTGCGTGATAGCTCATACCGTTAGAAACCAATCTATTTTCCTCTGATGCAGCTGCAACAACAACTCCCCCTGGACACATGCAGAAAGAATAAACACCTCTGTTACTAATTTTACTTTGGTATGTTAGCTTATAATCAGCTGCCTTTAATCTTGGATGTCCTGCAAATTTACCATATTGACTTTCATCAATTAAGCCTTGAGGATGTTCTATTCTAACTCCTATTGCAAATGCCTTTTGCTCCATATCAATGCCTCTTCTATAAAGCATCTCATAAGTATCCCTAGCACTATGCCCTATAGCTAAAACTAAATTTTCACATGTAATCTCATTTCCATTTACTATTATAGCATTTAACTTTCCATTTTTAAGTACTATATCTTCTAATTTAGAATTAAAATTAACTTCTCCACCTAAAGAAATTATCTCATTTCTTATATTTTTTACTACATCCTTTAAAATATCAGTCCCAACATGCGGTTTACCTACATATTTTATTTCTGCTGGTGCTCCTGCATCTACTAATTCTTTTAATACATAAGAACATCTATAATCCTTTATTCTAGTAGTTAATTTTCCATCTGAAAAGGCTCCTGCTCCACCTTCTCCAAACTGTACATTTGAATTTAACTTTAAAGATGCTTCTCCACTCCAAAATTCACTTACAGTTTTTGTTCTTGAATCAACATCTTCTCCTCTTTCAAAAATCAATGGTTTATAGCCATTTCTAGCTAAAGATAATGCTGCAAATAATCCTGCTGGACCTAATCCAACAACTACAGGTCTAGTAGTTATTTTTTCTTCTCCAAAAATAAACTCTTCTTTTTTTTCTTCCTCTAATCTTATATCATTATCATGTAGTTTATTTATAATCTTCTTTTCATTATTACATTTAACATCAACACAATAGGTAAATTTAATGGTATTTCTTTTCCTTGCATCAATACTCTCTCTTATTATTGTAAAATCACTTATTTCATTTTCATTAACTTTTAATTTTTTCGATGCCTTCTTTTTTAATAAAGACATATCCTCTTCTATATCTAAATTTATATTATTAATTCTAATAGTCATACTTTCTCCTTGCTAATATAAAGTATTTTTACCTTATATTATTTTAAACTTAATGTATATTTTGCTTTATTTAGTACCTCAAATTCTATACTGTCATTTGGTGTAACCAATTTGACTTCTGGCTGTTCTTCATAACTACCCTCTTTTTTATCCTTTAAATTAATTTCTGCAATAAAATCTGATTCTTTTAACTTATTAATAATTTCAAGAGTACCTTTAATTTTTATTTTAACAGATTTACTCTTATCTTCATTTAAAATTAAAGTTGTCTTATC
>JBOFVP010000452.1:0-6461 GCA_051653165.1 Clostridium sp. | reverse complement strand
AATGGAAAGATTAATTTCAATGAATTAACATTTGATAAAGAGGGAACGTACCTTTATGAAATAAAGGAAGTAAAGGGAACAGCAACGGATATTATCTACGATGAAGCAATTTATGAAGTAGAAATAAAAGTTGAAAGAGTAGGAAATGAATATAAGGCAACTGTTAATGTAAAGAAAAATGGAGTTGATCATACTGGAGATATAGTTTTTGAAAATAAAACAATAGATAAAGAGGTAGAGGAAGATAAAGAAATTCCAAAAGAAGAAATAGTAGACGAAGATACACCAAAAACAGGAGACAATAGAAGGACTTTATTATACACAGTATTAGTTATGATATCTTTAATAGGAATACTGATGATATTCTTCAAAAGAGAAAAAGAAACACATTAAGATGGAGATGAGAAATATTAATAGAAAAAAGAAATTTTCAAAATTACAATTAACATTTCTTGTAATTTTCATAGTAATATTAGTTTTTTCATTAGGAATGCTGTGTTACGATGAAATGAAAGTAAAAAAGGAAGACAATCAATTTAAAGATTTACAAGCCCAAATTACTAATACACAAGATCTTGATATATTAAAGTTAAAGGAGCAAAATCAAGATTTAGTGGCTTGGATTAAAATAAATGGGACAAATATTGATTATCCGGTAATGGAAAACAATGAAGAAAGTGAGTACTATCTTTATAGGGACTTTAATAAGGAAAAATCAATAAGTGGGACTCCTTTTATAGGGGAAGGAGTCTCATTAAATCCAAGAAGTACAAATATAATAATATATGGACATAACATGAAAAATAAAACAATGTTTAATAATTTATTATTATATAGAGAAAAAGAGTTTTGGAATGAAAACAGTATAATAGAGTTAAATACAGAGAGTGGGAAAGAAGAGTATAAAATATTTTCTGTTTTTGAAACATCTATAGATGAAGAAAAAGGGAATAATCCTTACTATATGTTTAAGGATACAAAAAGCCAAGAAGAGTTTGATATATTTATAAACAAGTTTAAAAAAGCGTCAATATATGAAACTAATATAACTCCATTATTTGGAGATAAGTTAATAACTCTTTCTACATGTAGTTATACAAAGAAAGATGGAAGGTTAGTTGTGGTAGGAACAAAAATTAAATAGTAAAATTTCAACAATCAGTAGTTTAATTTTAAATTACTGATTTTTTTGTATAATTAACATTACAAAAATGTAATGTTAATGAAATACAAATCAATATAGAAAAAAAAGATAATACTATATACTAAGTTCATAGGATTTAAACAAGGGAGATGATTTTGTGTTAAAGATATATGAAATTACAAAAATAGTTTGTTTAGTGGTTTTTGCAGGATATGATGAGGAAAAACTTAAAATAAAAAATATATAGTAGTAAGGAGAAAAGAAAATGGAGAATATATTAAGTGTAGAAAAAATTGAAAAATATTACGGAAATAAAGGAAATATAACAAAGGCTATTGACAATATAAGCTTTAAGGTTGATAAAGCAGAATTTGTTGGAATAATGGGTCCATCAGGGAGTGGGAAGACAACCTTACTAAATTGTATTTCAACAATAGATACAGTTACAACTGGAAACATAATAATTAATAAAAAGGATGTTACAAGATTAAAGTCAAAGAATCTAGATAAGTTTAGACAAAATGAATTAGGATTTATATTTCAAGATTTTAATCTTTTAGATACGTTAACTGCTTATGAAAATATAGCATTAGCATTAACAATAAAAGGTGAGAAATCATCAGAAATTGATGGAAAAATAAAGGAAGTTGCTAAATACTTAGATATAGAAAAAGTATTAGAAAAATATCCATACCAAATGTCAGGTGGACAAAAACAGAGGGTAGCATCAGCAAGAGCAATAGTAACAAATCCATCATTAATATTAGCAGATGAACCAACAGGAGCGTTAGATTCAAAATCAGCAAGGCTGTTACTAGAAAGATTTGAAAGCTTAAACATAGACCTTAAAGCTACAATATTAATGGTTACTCATGATGCATTTACTGCAAGCTATGCAAAAAGAATTTTATTTATTAAAGATGGAAAGATATTTACAGAACTAATTAGAGGTGAGGACTCAAGAAAAGAATTTTTCAATAGAATCATTGAAGTAATAACATTAATTGGAGGGGATGATAATAATGTATTCTAAGATTGCCCTTAAAAATGTTAAAAAAAGCTTTAAAGATTATTCGATTTACTTTATAACATTAACCTTAGCTGTATGTATATTTTATAGTTTTAATTCTATTGGATCTCAAAAAGCTTTAATAGAAGTTAGTACATCAGCAAAACAATATGCAGAAACGTTAACAAAATTAATATCATATGTATCTGTATTTGTAGCAATTATACTTGGAAGTCTTATTTTATATGCAAATAATTTCTTAATAAAAAAGAGAAATAAAGAACTTGGAATATATATGACTTTAGGAATGGGAAAGGAAAAAATATCAAGAATATTGATTTTTGAAACTATAATTGTAGGATCACTTTCATTAATAAGTGGATTAGCATTAGGATTATTAATATCTCAAGGGTTATCAATATTGGTATCAAAGTTATTTGAATTTAAGATGGATGAATATAGCTTTGTAATATCAGCTCCTGCTATATGGAAAACAATAATGTGCTTTGGAATAATGTTTTTACTTGTTATGCTATTTAACACATATATAATTTCAAAATATAAAATAATAGATTTATTAACAGTTGGAAGAAAAACAGAAGAAATAAGGTTTAAGAATCCAATAGTTTATTTAGTAAGCTTTATTACATGTATACTAGCGTTAGGCATAGCATATAAAATGGCAATAGATGTAGGTTTACAAATAGATAATCCTAAGTTACTTATATCAATATTCTTAGGGATAATAGGAACAGTATTATTTTTCTTCAGCTTAACAGGATTGATACTTTATATATTGAAAAAAAATAAAAGGATATATTTTAAAGGATTAAATATCTTTACAATTAAACAGATAAATAGTAAAGTTAATACTAATTTTATTTCAATGTCCATAATATGTTTAATGTTATTTATAACAATTGGAGTACTATCTACAGGATTTAGCTTTAAAAATGCAATGGAAGCTGGTTTAAAAGGTGCTACACCATTTGATGCAAGTGCTACACTATATGTAAGTGATAAGGATAAAGTTAAAAGTGTTAAGGAATCATTAGATAATGTTGGAATGAAATTCAATAAAGAAGATAGCGTTGTATATTATAATGAATATAGATTAGATACTAGAATTGATGAGATTATACCACTAGCAAAAGGAATAGACTATGCTGTAATGTATGTAAAAGGCTCTGATTACAATAAGATAAGAGAACTTAACAATGAGGAGCCAATAAATTTATTAGAAAATGAAGTATTAATTTTATCAAACTTTTCGAAGGTTGTTCCTTCTATAGAAAATTATTTAAAAGATAATAAAATGATAAAAATAAATGATATTGAATATAAAGTAAAGAATGAGAAAGTAATTCAAGATAATATTCAGACTTATTATATGCAAAATAATATATTTACTGTTATAATAAATGATAAATTTTGTGATAATGCAAGATTAGTATCAAGTAATGTAAATATAAACTTTAATGGTAAAGATGGAGAAAAGAGAGAAGTAGAATTCTCTAAGTTGCTTAATGAAAAATATAGAGGACCAGATAGTGATTATGAGAATAATGGGTATGTAAATGGAATGACAAGAACCCAAGTGTATGAAGAAAATAAAGGGATGACAACTACTATATTATTTGTAGGAATATATTTAGGGATTGTGTTTTTAATTAGTAGTATGGCAGTATTAGCTTTACAACAATTAAGTGAGGCTAGTGATAGTATTGAGAGATATGTAGCATTAAAAAAACTAGGAACTAATCAAAAGCAAATAAATAAAACTATATTTACGCAAACAATAATATATTTTACACTTCCTATAATTCTTGCATTAGTACATTCAATTTCTGGAGTGAGAGTTGCTAATGATTTTATAGCAACATATAACAAACCAGATATAGGAGGGGCATCATTTATTACAGCAGGAATATTCTTAATAGTATATGGAGTATATTTCTATACAACCTATACTGGATATAAGAACATAGTAAAAAGTAAAATGAAATAAAAATAACAAATCTATTTAGAGTTAGCATAGCTCTAAGTAGATTTTGTGCTTGGAGGTAAATTTAATTGAAAAAAATAATAATAGTAGAAGATGATATTATAATTAGAGAAGAACTTGAATGTTTTTTAAGTAAGTATAATTATAAAATAGTAGCACCAAGTCAATTTGAAAATATAGTGCAGGAGATAATAAAGGAAGAGGGAGACTTAATTCTATTAGATATAAATTTACCTATATATGATGGATACTATATTTGTAGGGAAATTAGAAAAGAGTCGGATGTTCCTATAATTGTAGTAACAAGTAGAGATAGTGATATGGATGAACTTATGAGTATGAATTTAGGTGCAGATGATTTTGTTACGAAGCCATATAATACACAAATATTATTAGCAAGAATTGCAGCACTTTTAAAGAGGGCAGATGGAGGGAGTTCGGCTGGAAGTTATTTAACTTACAGTAATTTTAAGTTAAATTTATCTAATGCAACAGTTATGCATAATGGAGAAGTTTTAGAACTTACAAAAAATGAGGTGAAAATTTTATCCTACTTAATAGAAAATAAGGGTAATATAGTTTCGAGAGATGCATTGATTGAGTATTTATGGAAGTCAGATTACTTTGTGGATGATAGTACCCTATCTGTTAATATAACAAGACTTAGAAAAAAACTTGAAGAAGTTGGTATAGTAGGTGTTATTGAAACTAGAAGGGGATTAGGTTATATAATGGTATGAAAATAATTGATTATTTCAAAGACAAAGGAGTATTTTTCTCAGTAAATATTATTGCTTACATAATTTTAGGTGGAGTAATGATATTATCAAAGGTAAGTATAATATTTATTTTTACAGTAGGGTGTATATGGTTTATACCGTTAATAAGCTATATGATAGGTGATTATATACGATTTAGGAAATACTTTAATGAGGTTTATGGAGTTTTAAGTACATTAGATAAAAAATATTTGTTGCCTGAGGTTATAGAGGAATCAAGTTTTTTAGTAGGAGAAAATATTAATGATATTTTAAGAGTTTTAAGTAGAGATATGCATGAAAATGTTAAGAAATATAGAGAGCTTCAAGAAGAGTATAGGGAATATATTGAGACATGGGTACATGAAATTAAGACACCAATAGCATCAAGTAAGCTTTTAGTTGAAAACAATAAAAATGAAGTAACAAAGAAGATAGATGCACAGTTAGATAGGGTGGAAAATTATGTGGAGCAAGTTTTGTATTATTCTAGGAGTGATGAGGTTGGCAATGATTATGTAATTAAAGAAATGAATATTGGAGAAGTAGTAAGGGCTGTTATAAAAAGAAATTATAGAGATTTTATTGGGAGAGCGGTTAAAATTGAACTTAATGGGATTGACTCAAGTGTTTTTTGTGATCCAAAGTGGATTGAGTTCATTGTGAATGAAATTGTGGTTAATGCTGTGAAATATTGTGAGTCTGGAAGGGGTATAGTAAAAGTTAGTTTAGAATCTTATAAAAATTCTGAAGTTCTTATTATTGAAGATAATGGGGTTGGAATTAGTGATAAGGATATAGGAAGAGTTTTTGATAAGGGATTTACAGGTGAAAATGGTAGAATATTTGGGAAAAGTACAGGGATTGGATTATATTTATGTAAGAAGTTATGTAATAAGCTTGGCATTGGAATAAAGGTAGAAGGTTTTAAAGATAGAGGAACCAAGGTTAGTATCATTTTTCCAAATGGAAAACTTATCAAATAGTGGTGTAGCTGTTTTAGCTACACTTTTCGTTTATAAGTTGATTTACTGCAGGAATATCAGCAGGAGCCCAATTTAAAGATAAAAGATTTTCTTGCTTTATCCATATAAGTTTTGCATGTTCTATAGCTTGAGGATGTCCACTAACTAACTTACATTTAACTGTTATTAGATTAACAATAAATTTATCATACTCATGGGTGTTATCGTTAAAAATATTTATGTATTCAATTGTACAATTTAGTTCTTCGTTGACTTCTCTAGTTATTGCTTCAGCAATAGATTCTCCTTCTTCGATTTTCCCACCAGGAAATTCCCAAAGATTTGGTAGAGACATTTCAGTAGACCTTAAAGCACAAAGTATTTCAGAATTTTCATTTTCAATTATTGCACCAACTACCTTAATAAGTTTTTTCATTTTTATCACCTTGTATAATGAAAACATAGTAAAAAACAGATTTTTCATTATACTTTTCCTTTCTTTATTATTTTTTACTATAATTATCATAAGACGCTGTGGATTAGTTTTATCACCTATAGCTTTGACTATTTTAATTGAGGA
>JBOFVP010000451.1:0-4908 GCA_051653165.1 Clostridium sp. | reverse complement strand
AATAGTAATATAATACAAAAGTTAAATATGATTTGCCACAACCAAAGTCTAAAACCGTTAATTCATTTAGATCTTGCTTTTTAATTTCATCATCTACCATTTCAATAAATCTATTTATTTGTTTGAATTTATCATATTTAGAATTAATAATTTTCCCCTCTCTTGTAAAAATACCCAAATCAATTAATGGTTCAATTATTGTTCCTTCTTTTAAAATATAGTTTTTTTCTTTGTTATGTGATTTCTTTTCAATTTTTTCATTATTGGAAGCCTTTTTGGATATATGTATTTTTCCCTTTTTAGAGATTTTAATATCAAAAACATTACTTTTTGACCACCCTTGAATTTGTTTATAAGAGTTGTTTAATAGCTCTATTAGTTTATTCTTAATTTCAGATGGCTTTACATTTTCATGAAAAACTTGTTTATCAGTAAATTTTTCTACTTGATAAAATTCTTCCATACAATTATTTTTACAAGTTTTTTCTTTTAAATTAATTATTATTTTATTATATTCTATAGTCGAATTCATTTTATTCGATATAACAATCTTTATAATATCATCATTTAATAATTCATCTATAATACTTTTTATTCCATCCATTGTAGTCTCTCCTTATAATCACATGTTGTTTATTACTTTATTATATATAATATTAATTCAAGTTTCAATTGAAATACCAAATGAGATTTAATCAGATATCATCCTCTTTAATTGCATTGTTAAATTCTATTACAACAGTTTTCTCTTTTCCTAAATATTCATTAATATAAACTATACTATCTTTCTTAAAAAGAGTCAAAATTGGCTCTTTACACCCTTTACTTAGATATATTCCAAGAGAATCTTCATATACACCAATATATCTACCTCTAGATATAAACCCATTAGCAATAAGAATATCTTTCTCATCTAGAAAAATCTCAATTTCTTCTAATACAATTCCATTATGAACATATATTGTATTATCAATATATTTTTCTTGTTCTATCTTTTTAAGCCCATTTAACTTTATTATCTTTGATTTTACGTTTGTAGTTGATACTTTACTAATTTCATTCAATAGATTATTTTTATATTCTTCCTGTTTTACAAAGGAAGGAGGAAGAGGGTGTAAATAGGATAATCTACTTTTACCTTTTATTCCAATATATTTTACTGGAGCTTGAACTAAGAACTTAATCCATTCATTTTTTAGACTATGAAGATTATTAGATTTTTCACAACCCCAACCTATAATTACATATTGATATTTTAAATAATTTTTTTTGAAATAGTGGAAATCTAATGCCACAAATTTATTGTCTTTATAACTTTGAACATTATCTATTTTATTAGCTTTTATAGTTAAGAGGTTAAAGATATGAATTTCTCCTTCTACAGAATCTCCATAAATTTCTTTAACAATTTTAATTAAACCTCTCATTGTTTGATCTATACTAATTTCAACTTGCTTATTCCCGTGAGTTTTAGATATTATTTCTGATGAATTAGGATTACATAATATAAATGATGTAATTATATTATCACTTTCTCCTAACTTTATTATTGTATTATATCTATATATTTCTTTACCATTAATTGCAAATTCAGCAAATGCTTTTATATTGTTCATAATTCTCCTTAAGTTATTGTTACATTATATTTTATACATAAACTTTCATTTTAGAACAATATACATAAAATAATCACTTCAAGTACTTATTATTATTTAGTTATCAACAAGTTCATTCAAATATACCTTTGAAAGAATAAAAAAGTGTAGGTTACTTAAAATCACCTACATCTTTTATAAATTTATATATTATTACAAGTAAATATCTGAAAGCTCAATTTTAGCTTTCTCTGTTATATTAGATGTCAAATTTGCTTTAATTGTAGAATTATTTTTTAATGTATTTGGAAGTTTAATAGTTATGCTTGTACCTTCCTCTACATCATTAAAAAATACTTTACCCTTGTGTAACTCCACTAATGATTTTACTAGTGCTAATCCTATTCCACTGCCCTCAGATTCACGATTAAACGATTTATTTACCTGTGCAAATCTTTCAAATACTACTTGTCTCATTCCACGTGGTATTCCTATTCCATTATCAGATATTGTTATGTTAAACCACTTAGAATTTATATCACATTCCACTAGAATTCGTCCTGCTTCTTTGGTAAATTTTATTGAGTTAGATAAAATATTTAATATGACTTTTTCAATAGCAAATGGTTCTATTGATATATAACATTCTTCCACATTAGTATCAAACATTATAGAAACTCCCTTTATTTGAGCATAAGGAATTACTGAATGTACTATATCTTCAATAAAGTTAACTCCTTCCATTGTTTGATATGAAAAATTATAATTTCCAGAATTAACTTTAGTTAAAGCTAATATATTATTAACTAAACGTAATAATCTTAAACAATTCAATTTCATATTCTCTTCATACTTATCAAATTTAAGTAGAAACTCCTCATTAGAAAGGGCTATCCTACTTTGTTTTAAAAGTTGAATACTTGAGTAAAGCACATTAATTGGAGTTCTAACCTCGTGGGATAGATTAGCAAAGAATTCTTCTCTTATTTTATCATACTCTTGAATTTCCCTATATTTTTCAACTAAAGTACTATATTCTTTTATTAACTCTAACTCTCTTGCAACCACTATATAACCACTCGCTATTGAATTTTTATAGGCTTTAGTTTCAATTGTTTCAACCTCAAATCTACTCTTATCCTTACAGATTAAAGTTCTTCTAGTCATTATTTCTTTTTCATTTAGAATTATTTCATCTCTTATTATATTTTCATCATAAAATTTTGTTGACTTTTGACCAACTATTTCATTTATATCATATCCAAGTCTTTTTCCAAACCATGGATTTATATATGTAATAATACTATTTTCATTAACCATTATAATGTAATCTTTTATGTTACGATTAATAGTTGTTAACTTCTCTTCATTGGATCTAAGTTTCTCAATACTTGTATACTCTGCAGTAATATTTGTTAAAACAGATAACAAATATTCATCCTCATCAATATTTTTTATTCTTTGAACATATAAATCATAATATCCACCTTTAACAGTTTTAATAACACCTTTATATTTATTATTTTTTTGTAGCGCGTCAGTAATTTCAATATGTATTTTATCATAGTCTAATAAAGACCTTCTTGAAAATTCGTGAAAATTAATAGTTTCAAAATTAACATCTGAAAATTCTTTGTTTTTTAAACATTCTCTGTACATCTTATTTGTATAAAGTATATTATTATTTAAGTCAGTTAGAATAATACAACTAACCTCATGATTTTCTGTTATATTGTAAAAAATATCCAAATTATTTTTTAGTTCCTTTTCACGTTTTGTTCTGAAAATCAATTCATAAAATACCGCGAAACAAGGTAAGAAATAACCTATAAGAGCAAAAATATTTTTATATAAAACTAAATTACAACCAACAAATAAATCTAAATTATAATTAATTACATATATAATTAAAAAAGCATTTAATGAAATAGCTATTATTCCATGTATATAATCCATATTATCTAAGGAGGATTTAATTAAGTATACTATAGTATACACATTAGCTATTATAATAACAAAGTATAGTAGTTTTGTTATAGAATTTTTTAAAAGTACTATTCCTATTCCTTGAAGTATAAACTCTACGCATATAGAAATTATTGCAATTGAAAATATTATTATAATAGCTTCATATTCATTTGATTTTATTTTATTAATTAATTTTCCCTTAGGCTTAGTAAGTGCATATGTTAGAATAAAACACATAATTAAAGGTAAAATTGGATGAGTGATTTGAATGTAATTTTTAGCACTTAATAATCCTGTGACTAGTATGTATAAAATACCTATTAAAAAATATGTACAGTGTATTAATGATAATACCAACATTTCTATTCGCTTAAATAAAACATAATATGTATAGTTTGCGATTATAGCTATTAAACCCATTGTTGTATTAATACCCATGAACATTTTTTCAGCATCTCTGTTTAATAGTTTATAACCTGCATTATCAATAAGTAGTAAAAGAAGTATTATAATGTTTGAAATTATAAGTATGTATGTGATCATTTTATAATTTAATTTCAACTTATTGTTTTTTTTATTTGAACTAGTAATTAACATAACCCTCTCCCCTAGAGTGCTAATAGAATTAAGGAAAACTACCCTAATTCTATTAAACTATATTTTAAATTGCCATTTTCCAAAATTACCAATTTGGGTGAAACCAACACTTTCGTATAGAGATACAGCTTGTTTATTATCACAATCTACCCTAATATAGACAACCTCTATTCCTTTAACCTTTGCTAACTGTATTAACACAAGTAACAAATCAGCGCCATATCCCATATTACGATATTCTTCAATAATACCAAAGTTTACAATTGTATGAACATCTCTATTAAATATAATTTGTCCATATCCAATTTCCAGCCCATTTACCTTAATAAACATACATAAATCATTAATAAAAAAGTTTTGTTTTTCTTCTAACAAAATATCATCTGGTATCAAAAGAACTCTATCATCACTATTAAATATAGTATTCTGCATATCACATCTTTTAGCAGCATCTTCCCTTAAAATATATTGCCTAAATGTTGCATCTGTAATTCTTTTTCTTATGATTACATTATTAGTATTTAAACTATAAAGGTTAGTAGTATGAATTTTCTTTAAGCTTATTATACTAAATAATTCATTACTTTCATCTGTTTCTAGACAATCGTAAGATATTCTCTTTTTATTAAATTGTAATAAAAAATTATTATTTAATAAATGGTAATACTGCTTTGAAATGTATAAGTCAAGTATTTTAAGAGAATCTATACCAATAATATCTGCCCATAAATATCCAATATACACTTCA
>JBOFVP010000450.1:0-8692 GCA_051653165.1 Clostridium sp. | reverse complement strand
ACTTCTGATAGTTATGATAACTTTAAAACAGCTGTTACTAGCTATTATTCTAATAGATATGAGTTAGTAATGCGTGAAGGTTCCTTTGAGGATGCTACTGTTTATTCTCTTCTTCATAAAAGGCATAAGGCTGAGGTTTCTAAGCTTTTAATATGTATGAATTTAAGTGAGGATATTGTTGGATTTTTAAAGGAAAATCTAACTTATGATACTGTTTATATTTGCCCTTATAACCTTTTTGGTGAAGCTCCTAATTTTAAGGGATATGAGTTTTATGTGAAAAACACTGAGGATATGTTAAAGGAATATAGTGAAGGGTTTAAGCTTATTAGTGAAGAATGTACAATCTTTAAGCTTTCTAATAAATAAAAAGAAGATGTATCTTAATTTGCAACTGGTTCACTTTTGAGTTGCAAAAAAGAAATTCTCATTAAATTTCACATTGTAATTCACAGTGTAAATCACAATAATATTGAGATAAGATAAAGGGTTCAGTAATTAATTTACTAAACCCTTTCTTTGCTCGTATAATTTTAAAATTGTAATTTACTTATTATAATCTTCAGATAATAAAGCGTAATAAGCACAGTCACAAATACCTTGATTGTTTATATCTGCTTTTCGCATTGTACCTTCATACTTCATCCCACATTTTATCATTACCTTACCAGAACCTGGGTTAAGAGGGTCATGTCTTGATTCGATACGATTCACTTTAAGCTCATTTATAAAATACTTAATTATAGCATCTAATGCTTCTGAAGTAATCCCTCTATTCCACCAATTTCGCCCTATACAATAACCTATATGGACCATTCCTATTTCTTCATCTTGGCGTACAGTACTAATAGTTCCTATTGGCTCTTCTCCATTTTCTTTTAATGTAATAGCCCATTGATAAAAATTTTCTTTTTCATATTCTTCAATCCAGCTTTTTACAACTGTTTTAGAAATATCAACGTCCTTCATCGGTCCCCAAGTTAGGAACTTTGTAACCTCTGAATCACTTCCCCAATTTTTATATACAGCATCTGCATCTGATAATTCAAACTTTCTTAAAATCAAATTTTCAGTCTCTATTCTTTTCGTACCCTTATGGTTCATAAAATCCCCCCCCTGTTTTAGTGGACACTCTATCGATATGTATATTTTTATAATCTTTTTAAATACATAACCTCTACTGCATCACAAAATTTCTTAGATTTACTAGTTAAAACGAATCCATTTTTTTCATAAAATTCACATGCTCTCTTATTTTCTTTGAATACCCATAACACTACATTATTAAATCCAGCACTTTTGATTCCACTTAGAATATGTTCCATCATTCTTGTACCGTATCCTTTACCCCAATTTTTTGATAAACTATGAATACAAATAATTTCTGCATATTCTTCCATTTGTTCTTCTCTAGCCTTATCCCAATATGCTATACAGTGGGGAATATCATCAACCGATAATATAAATCCATTTCCAATTTTTTTGTTTAATAACGTTTCATACATATCTGTAGCTCTATCAATATTAGTATATTTCTCTAAATCTTCCTTAGGTAAAATATTAATAAATGCACTTTTCCATGATTCTGTTTGAATATATGCTAATATGCTAGCATCCCCCTCTTTAACCTTACGTATGTTAGTAATCTCTCCCATAGATACTCTCCTTTTTAAATTTATAATTAAATTAGTAGTTAAAAGTATTATATGCTAATTTAATTATAGCAAAACATACTATTTCTAAATATCCACTAAAACAGATATTTTCCTGAACACATAAAATAAATACACAATATAATACATTTGTTCAGAACTTTAATTAATATAATCATAGCATATATTACCTTTTAATTCCATAATAATATTATTATCACATATATATTCACATTAAAATTCACTGCGTTAATAAATTTATTAACAGTGTTTTTATGCTTGTGAATTATTATATTTTTTAACAAAAAAGTACCTATAAACCTTTAAAATAAGGGTTTATAGGTATTGTGAATTTTAGTGTGAATTTTAATGTGATTTTTAAATTTGCAACCTAAAAGTAAACCAGTTGCTTAATTTGATACATCTTTCTTTTCTATATCACTGGGGGGAGCTTGTATCTATTATATAACACCTTACCGACATCTATTATATATTATATATTATATATGGCTTTACTAGTATTTATTGTCTATTGGGCATTACTAGATATTCTTTATAATCTCCCTCTTCCTTTAAGTGACTAATTATTAAATAATCTTTAATAATCTTATTAATATACATGCTACTATCCTCTTTATTTATTCTCTCGTATCTTTTAGTTTTCATATTATAGTAAAATTGCTCAAAAATATTTGTACTTACTAATATTCTATCCCCTTGAACTTCTTTTACAGCTAGTTGATTTCCACCAAGTTCATCTATCTTTGTATCTTCTAAGCCTTCTACTATTGTTTGATCAGATAAAATAAACTCTTCTTTTTTATCATTTATTCCAATTCTACTTATACTATAATTTAAGGTTTCATTTGCCTTGCTCGTTTCAAATTCACTTATATAAATATAATCCTCTGTTAAATATGGTATTAAATAATATGGCTCCTTAGTTTTCTCTATAAGTGGTTTAGGCTCTTCATCTATTCCATAATAATATAATTTAGAGCTTTCTCCACCCCATAGGGCTTCACTAAAGCAGATTTTTCCCTTTAATATTTGTGGCTCTGATAGAGTTATATTATTACTTTCTTTCACTCTATATTGAAGCTTACACTCTTTATTACTTAGGTTAAAGGTTTCTATAGTTTCAACTAATTCTTCATTGATTATATCCCTATATTTATATGCAATAACATTATTGCTATAGCTTATTTCCTGTGGGAAAGCAGTACCTTTGTCACTAACTCTAGAATCTCCTCCCCATTCCTTTATCTTAAAAATTTCTCCACTTTTAAGATTTTTACATCCAATAATATAGCTTCCATTTGATGCATCTCTAGTTCCACTTACTTTATTATTTCCCTCAAACCATACTAAATATTCATCCTCAAACACATAAGTACTATAAAACATATTTTCTTTTTTAATGGTTTCTAATATTTTTTCTTTTTTATTAGTTGATACTGAAAGCTTGTAAAGTACATTGTCTATTCCATTTACAACTTTATCCTCATCATTAAGTTCCCTTACTATAAGTGTATCTTCATCTATGCTTCCACAAATGTAAGTACCTTTTTCTATTAAGTATTTTTTTGAATACATTTCTTTTTCACTAGAGGACTCTATTGCAATTTCTGTTATTCCTATATTGCTCTCTTTAGGGGAGCTACACCAAGTAATTGCTGTAATTGTTGTTATTATAGCTATTGCACTTATTATCTTTTTTAACATGTATCACACCTCTTTCTATAATAACATAATACCATTTCCTTTAACTACCGTATTTACAAATATATTACATATTTATTTCATTTAGCTTAATAAAAAACCTTCCAAATGTTAATTGTGACTAATCATTTGAAAGGTTTTGTGTTATTTATTCTATAATTTCTTTAATCATATCCACGGATATATTGCATTCCTTTGAAATTACTTCAATAGGAGTACCATTATCAAAAAGCCTTATAACCTTTTTTGCTAGTTTTATACCTTCATGAGCACCTTTAGCTCTTCCCTCTGCCAGACCCAGTACTCTTCCTTCTTCTCTTCCTTCTTCCATGGCTTCTTCTATTCTTGTAGCTTCATCATGCAACGCCATTTCACGTGCTAAATATTCTGCCCTTGCTTTTTCATCATGACTCATTGTCTCTAATATATGAAAGGCTTTATCTATATTTGGATTTAACTTCATCTTCCTTTATTTTAAATACACTATGATATTTCTTTGTATCTAGAGTATTAAAGTCTAAAATATTAATACAAATTGTTTTTTTAAGTTTCCCATATCTCTCGCTAATTTTTAATTGTTCACTATATAGCTTTGCCCAATAATATAAGCTTCTTTGTGGCATATACCCTGTTCGTGCCACCTGAATTTCTATATCTATATTAATATTTTTATCTATTGTTGCTCTAATATCTAGTATGCTTTTCTTATCTGTTATATTTTCCTTTGATAGCTCACTATTTAGTATTTCTATATCATTAATATTAACTTTCAACACAGCTTTTAGAAAGTCTATAAGTATATCCTTATTATTTTCATCTCCAAAAATTCTTTTAAATACATAGTCATTTTTTACCTTCATTGAAAAGCTATTATTATTCATTTATTCTTCCTCCAATGTTTTATCTTTAGTAAAATTTTTGCCTTAATTGTATATAATTATACCATAAATCCCACTGTACACTATATTTATTTCAAATAAAAAACTGGGTGCATTAACACCCAATCTTTATTACTATTATAAAGCTTTCCAAAGAGCTGCTGACGCTCCTCCTGGCTCCCATCCTTCTATTGCTGTATGAGGAAGTGTACACTCATAAACTTTGTTATTGTAAGTTACCTTATCTCCAAGTTTATAAGAAGTTCCAACCTTCCAAGCTGGTGCTGTTGGGTCTGGATCTGGGTCTGGTGGAGTTTCTCCCATATTTTTTGCAACTCTAACTAAATCATATATGTCAACTATTCCATTAGAATTAAGGTCAACCTTTCCATTATAGTTAGAATCACTACTTTTTGCATTATAGCTTACTGCAACTAATGATAAATCAACAACATCTACCTTACCATCAGTATTAATATCTGGATTACCCCAAGATACAACATCAGTTACTTCAACAATCACATTGCTTGATGTCTTTGTATTTCCATTTCTGTCCTTAACTACTGCATTATAAGTATAAACTCCATCACCCTTATTAGTAAATTGAGTAACATCATTTATATCTGAAGAATTATTTTCAGTTAAGTTCTTACTCTTAACAAGCTTTCCATTTTCATATAACTCATATGAAACAGCTAAGTTATTTTTAGGAATATTTACAGTAATATCATAGCTCTTGTTTTTAACTTCACTTGCTGATACCTTTGGCGCCTTTAATGTTGGCTCAACTGGTCCTACTGGTCCAATTGGTGAAAGTGAGTTAAAGAAAGGTCTATATGACTTTACAAATTCTTTATTGTTTACATTATCCCAGTTAATTGACCAAGCCATTATTCCTCTAAGATTTGGATATTTTTCTCCAACCATCTTATATTGTCCACCATAGCTTTGTCCATGAACAATATAATTTAATGCTTTTAACATTTCTGCTGGTGGAATATATCCACTGTCTGGGAAGAATGTTCCCTTTTGAGATGCTGGAACACCAATTACAACTTGTTCTTGCTTTAGTGGTGGAAAGAAGCTTTGCTTTCCATCTGCAATTGTAAATCCTTGAAGTAACATATCAACCATTGCAACTTGGAAATCTGCTGTTCCTTGCTTATAAGTAGTTCCATCTAGGGACATGTTTCCACCACAGTTGTAATGTTGCACTTGAAGGAAGTCTAACTCATCTCTTACTGCATGAATTAAAGGAAGGTATGCTCCCCAGTTTCCTGCATAAGCGGTAATGCCTCCTTGTACATATGAAAGTTCTGGAGCCATTGATATTATAAATGGATCTCCATACATTGCTACTAGGTCTTTGATTACTTTTATAAAGTTAACTATTTGTGGAGTTTTAGGATTTTTGAAGTCTGTATCTCCTCCTTGTAAAATCATTCCACTTCCACCTTCTAGGTCTATATCAATTCCGTCAAATCCATATTTATCTATTAATCCTGTTAGGGATGTCATAAATTTTTGTCTTGCTTCGTCTGTGTAGATTTGAATTGTCCCCTCTGCTCCTCCTAGAGATAGAACAACCTTTTTCCCTTTGCTTTGAACATATTTGATGTCCTCTATAAATTCTTTTTCGTCATAGCATGGATGTAACTCTATCCAAGCTCTGTCTGTGTATGTTTCTCCAAAGGATACATTGATTATGTCCCATGATGGATCTACATCTCTGATTTTTACTATTCCTGCTCCGTTGTCGAAGTTGTGCCAGTATCCAACTAGTAGTCTTCCATTTCCTGAAATGGTTTCTGCTGCACTTGTTCTTTGGAAGCTTGGAATAATTGTTGCTATCATTAGGGCTGTTATTGCTAATGATAGTATTTTTTTGAAGCTTTTCATCTTCTTTTCCCCCTTCTTTTTTTAAGTGAAAACTATATCCCATAATTTAACTATAGTTTCCTAATTTTATGGTATACCATTAGGTAAACTTTTTCAATAGTTTTACTTTTTTTCCTTATTTTTCTTTATTAAAGTTAGAAGCAAGGTAGAAAAAGTACCAGTGGTGGATTAAACTCTTAAAGTTTCTTTTACCTTTATTAATTGAGCAATATTGAGCATTATGATAATATAGAAATATTAAAAACTTTAGAGATGAGGAAAAAATATTGAAAAGCCGACAATTTGAACTATTAATTCATTTGATGAAGTACAGAAAGTCAACTTACGGAGAGTTGGCAACACAATTTGGTGTCAGTAAAAAAACTATCGAAAGAGATGTTAACCTACTGTCAGTAATTGGTATTCCCATTTATTGCGCACAAGGTATTGGTGGTGGTGTATATCTTGACGAAAAATATCAATTTTCTAGTTCCTTCTTTACTTCGGAAGAAATTCATCATATTATATTGGCACTAAGGGTTGCAGACTGTTTTACAGTTACCCCACGAAAAAATGATATTATTCAAAAGTTGTGTCTATTAGATTCAAGCCTTACTTCACTAGTTGAGAGGGATATGCAAGATTATCTTTCCATTGATTTAATTGATACTCCAGTAGATACAGATACAGAAATATGTAAAACTATAAATTACTGCTTGAATGAACAGGTGCTTGCTAATGTAGATGGGATTATAAACTTAGCTTGCTTAGAATATGTATTAAAACATGACGGATTATATTTATTTGCTCACGCACAGGACTATTTACTATTAAAAGTCACAGATATTAGTGTGATTGAACCGTCAAAAATTGAATTTAATCGAAGCTTTCTCAGCTATAAGGATTATAAAAAAAATAGCAGATAAACATGACATTATGTGTCTTGTTTATCTGCTATTATAGTTTGAGGAGGATAAAATGATATGAAAGATAATGTATATGAAAGCAAATCACTGAATCAATTAATTTTACTTTTTGGTATTCCATCTATTTTGGCACTTATCATAGAGATGCTAACAGGAGTTATAGATACTGCATTTGCCGGAAATCTTCCTATGATAGGAGAAAGTTCCCTTTCAGCTATGGCCTTGATTTCCCCATTACTTGGTATTTTTACAGCATTACAGACGCTTTTTGCAATGTCTAGTGGTATATTAGTAGCAAAATATTTCAATGATGAACAAAATAGAAAATGTTCCATGATAGTAGGTCTTATTATGTCACTATTTATCTCAACTATCGCTTCGGTGGTATGTGGCATTTTTCTTATTCCCATTCTACAATTCATTGGTGCAGAAGGAGAAATATTGCAGCTCGCTACTGCATACATGAAAATCCAATTATATAGTAACATTATTAGCAGCATAGGATATACCATGACCTGTATAATTCGAGCACTGGGATTTCCTAAAGTAGAAATGGTAATTATTACAGTTGCAGTTGTAGCAAATATCTTTTTCAACGCCTTATTAACCTTTGGTTTTAACATGGGAATACAAGGCTTAGCGTTGGGTACGCTAATTAGTGAATTGGTTTGTGTATTAATATCAACTGTATTTCTAGCAAAGAAAGGCTACATTCAGAAAGCTGACGGAATAAATTACATACATGCCTATTCTCTTGGAAAAGAGATGTTCAAAATTGGATTTGCCCAAACGGTGATTCAAATGTTGGCAGGTTGTACTGGTTTCTTTGTAAATGCTCAGTTGCTGAATATTGGTAGCACCATATCTGTTGCAGCATGGAGCATTGCACAACGTATTTATATGATTTTACTCATGCCTATTGTAGGATTAAGTCAGGGTGTACAAACAATTATTGCATATTTCAATGGGCAAGGAGAACACAAAAAAATTAAGCTCATATCATCTATGACTCAAAAATATTGTGGAATCTATGGTGTTCTAGCATTACTACTAGTTATTTTGCTAGGTGAAAAGCTACTACTTATTTTTGGGGGTAATCAAGAAATACTAACCTTAGCCAAAACTATTTTACTCGTAATTTTTAGCTGTTTTCCTTTGGTAGGAGTATTCTACATTAATATGACCTTACTCCAAGTAACTGGCAAAGAGGCTGCGTCTGTAATACTTGCACTGACTAGACAGGTGTTTTTATTGATTCCTTTATTGTTTTTAATTCCTACTATTTTTTCTTGGTTGGGATTATCACCAATAATGGGGCTCTTTATAGCAACACCTATTGCAGACTGTTCCGTGGTCATAATTTCCATTATTCTAAAAAAGAGAAACGATACCCTTTGACTTAGTCATTTTAGGTATCTATTACCTTTATTGTATCAAATAATAAGGAGAATTAGATTCTAAATATTAATAAAGCTTACTACCTATAATGCACTAAATAATAAAATAATTCATTTACATTCACCCCTTATACCTTTATAATGATGATAGAAAAAATCGTATATGAATCATCGGTTTTTTTGTGGCTAGCAGTACTATGCAAACCCAAATCAATTATAGAATAGGGGAGAAGAAATGA
>JBOFVP010000449.1:0-1399 GCA_051653165.1 Clostridium sp. | reverse complement strand
GAGAGTTAAATAGTATTCATTTAGGAATTAAAGAGACTTTTACAGGCAAAAGTGTCACTTTGGGATCTGGAATGGGTATTGTTGATGATGTAGTTAATAATATTAGTAAAAAAAGAAAGAGCTTATCATACCAGGGGGTTAGTAACCCTGAAAGACAATTGTTAAATGGAGGAGAATGGAATAAATACTTCAAAGAAACTTATGGTGCAGAAAATGTAACATGGGAAGGTACAGAAACCTTGTATAGAACAATGAATCAAAGTGATTATGAAGCATTGGCTAAAACAGGGAACTTACGTTATACTAAAGAAACATTTACATCAACATCACAGGCATATGCATCTAAATATGATGGAATTTTAGTAGAGTTCAAATTAAAGCGAGGAACTATGAGTTCATTGGAAGAAATAGGGGCAAGACATACTAGTAATCCGAAATTAAGAAACCTCTATCCTCAAATGTCAGAGTTAAAAGATGTTAAAAATTGGAGAGCTAATAATGCATATTTTAAATATGAGGATGGAGTATTAAATATTGGATTAGGAGGAAAAGGAAAAGCATTAGATATATTCAATAATAATATAATTCATTTCGAGGTGATAAAATAATGAATAATGTTGAAAGGAAACTAATAACTGAACTTAATTTTAATAAAATAACACAAAATGAATTCATTAAAAAATTTCCAGTAGATATAAAAAATAATCCAATGTATATAAAAGAGTTGCTATTTACTGCGTATGACGAAAAAAATGCAGATGATGTATTTTTTCTACTAGAATTAGCTTATGAATTTGATTTAATTAAAGAAAATTATGTTGATATTTTATGTGAATTATTAGATAGTAAGTGGAATTATAGTCATGAAGATATAGCGAGAAGGCTTCAAGAACTAAAATCTGAAAAGGCTATAGAAGTACTGTATAAAACTGCACTTACTAAATTTGAGTATTTAAAGCATGATAATAGTTATTCATTAGCAAGGAAGTGTATGTGGGCATTAGGTGACATAGGTACAGATAAAGCAATAGAAAAGTTAAAATTACTTGCTAATTCAGAAGATGAAGAATTAAGAGAATATGCTATAGAACAGTTTAATAGAGACAAAATCAAAAAAAACTATAATTTAAATGCATAATTAATTAAAAAATAACTGCAAAATAAGATGATTTTATAAATTGTTTAAAATCAATAGAATAATTAAATAAATTCATAGCATAATCTAAATAATGAAGTGACTTGGGGGGAAGAGGGGGAAGAGTGGCAGATAAAATTAAAAAGTAAATTCTAGTTGATAAAACTAAAAATACTTTAAAAAATCTTTACTACCTTAGCCCCCTTTTCAATCTAAAGAAAAAGAAAATATACTTGTAATGGAAATATCGATACTACAGTAGTG
>JBOFVP010000448.1:0-4964 GCA_051653165.1 Clostridium sp. | reverse complement strand
CGGCTAAACCTAACTCAAAAGAAATATTTTTAGATACTGCATCTTCTCATGACTTAGCTAGAAAAACGTTAATAGATGAACTCGATTCAACAGGTGCTTTTAAGAATGGTTCAAATTCATACCAAGGAAGATTAAAGTCAAGTTATGGGTACGAAAAGCAAATAGGAAGACAATCTTTAAATGGAAAAGTTAGATGGAGATTAGATTTTGATGAGAAAATTGGAGTACACTATAACATTGAAGACTTTAGCAAAGGAAAAGGAGCGAATGCAGTGAAAAAGGTGATTCCAATTGATATATCAGAACAAGAGTATAAGAAAATTATAGATTTATGGGATAAGTAGAGGTAATAGAATATGAATGAAGAAACTAAAAAAAAATATGATGAGTTGAAAAAGAAAAACAGAATAACTTCAATTCAAAAGTCATGGGAAAATAATGTGTTATTACAAGAGTGTGTAGAATCTACAGTAGGAGAACTTTTAAACTATGATGAAGGTAATAAGATATTAGAAGAGATACAGGAAAAAATCCCATTTGGATTAGATGGTAGAGTAGATTTTTCTAAATTTAAGTCAAAATATAATATAATTGCAATATCTAGTCTTAGTGAATTAATTAAAAATTCTATAGAATTTTATGTAATGTGGGATGAAGTGAATTTACCATGTTTAAAATCTGAATTAAAAGATATCATTAGATGCATTGATGATGTCACAGTTGTTAGTTTTGACACATGGGTAATTTCTTCAGATTATAATATAATAATAGAATTCTACCATGATGGAGAAATAATATTAGGAATGCTATCTTAAAATAAGATGCAAAATTAGAATATATTTCAATGCATAAAAATTAATAATAATAGAATTCAGTTAAATCAATAAAATGATTTAACAAATTAATAGCATAATTCTAATAATGCAGTGAAAGAAGTTAAAAAGATTAATGTTTCGTAAGCGTCAAAGATTTGACGACTCGAAATAATAAATCCCTCTTGGTAATATAAAATTATAAAAATATTTACCAGGAGGGTTTGTTTATGTCAAAAAAATTTAGTAATGATGAGTGGGAGCATCTCATTAATAAATATTACGATAGCGATAGCTAAAAAAGTATAAAAAGATTTTGTGAAGATAATAAGATTTTAACACAGCAATTTCACTATCATAAAAAAAGAATAAGAGAAAGAGATCAATCAACTAAACCAGAAGCAGCATTCCATCAGGTCAAGATAAATAATGAAGTTTATGGTAAGAATAAGGTAGATAATGTACAAGACTTCTACAATAAGGGTAAAATAAAAGCTAAGGAAAACTATTGTAATGCAAAAACCTATGTAACAAAGAAGGCATCATGCTTTACAGCAGATACAGTAGTTAAAACAGAAGAAGGATTAAAACCAATATCAGAGGTTTCAGTAGGAGAAAAGGTTAAATCAGTTAATGAGGATGATGTAGAAGAAGACTTGGAATACAAGAAAGTAACCCAGGTTTTTGAAACCAAAACAGATACACTAATTAATATTGTTGTAGATGGAGAAAAAATCCAAACAACAAAAACACACCCATGGTATATAGAAGGAAAATATGTAAATACAATAAAAAAATTGAAGACTCCAAAGTAGCCTTCAATTTTTTTTATTAAAGTATTGTGAAAAATATAATTAATACTCCAGAAAGTGTCAATTCTAAAGTGCTTCTATTTAAATGATGAACTGCTAAATGTAAATATTTAGGATTTTTAATATCGTTTAAATCATCTTGAGTAAGTGGTATAGTTGAATTACTTACAAAAGGATTTAATTTAACAAAAGGATTAATAATTTTACTTGAAGTACTTTCTCCCATAAGAGAAGATAATCCAAAAGTAGCAGTTAATAGACCAACTAAAAGGAGAATATCCTTAGTTATTAATGATGTGAGAGGCGAAATAATAATAGTAAATAATAACGTAAATATAGTAAGGATAATAATAGTAATAAAAGATGTCATGATGTTGACCTTGTTAAGCTTATACATAATAAAACCTCCTAAATATGTGTATTAAATTTGAACCTCAATTTAATTATATTCTCCATAAACTTGAAAGTAAATAACATGGAAAAATGTTATAATTTATCAATTTATAATAACCTTCTTAGTTAAACTAATATGAAAAACATTTCATTTTTAACAAAGTTGAGGTATTGAAGGGGAATGGTTAATGAATTATAATTTAATTAGAAGAAAATGGGGGGGATTATTATAAAATTTAACAAAAAATCATTAATTAAAGCTGGGGCGATATTATTAACAATAACAATATTTATTGGAGTTATTTTATTAGGAATTCTATATAAGGTAAGAAATTTTGGAGAGAAGCATATAATAACTAATATAGAGGATATTCCAGAGGGTTATAAAACAGTAATAGTTTTAGGAGCAGGAATAAAGAGCGATGGTACACCTTCTGATATCTTAAAAGATAGGTTAATTACAACCTTAAATGTTATGGAAAAAAGTAATTGTGAAAAGGTAATTGTATCAGGAGATCATGGGAAAAAAGAGTACAATGAAGTAGGTGTAATGAAAAAAGAGTTATTACAAGGTGGCATTGATGAGAGAAATATCTTTATGGATCATGCAGGATTTTCAACCTATGAAACAATGTATAGAGCTAAAGAAATTTTTAAAGTAGATAAAGCAATAATAATAACAAACGAATATCATCTGCCAAGAGCATTGTATATTGCAAATTCCTTAGGAATTGAAGTTTATGGAGTACCATCAGATATAAGGAATTATTATTATATTGATAGTTATGAGGCTAGAGAGGTTGTAGCTCAAATAAAAGATTTTATTTATGTTAATGTTTTAAAGCCTGAGCCAACCTATTTAGGGGAGGAGATTCCTGTTTCTACAAGTGATGGAAGAGTTACTGATGACGAGAGTTAAGTTATATAAATTATAATATATGGAGGTTGAATAATGAAAAAAAATGCAATGCAAAGAGAATTTAAGAAGCTTAAAAGCCAAGTGAGTAATATAAGTGAAGTTGTAAAGCATTCAAAAAAGGGAGCTATGTATGAGCATGAAACCTCTGTTAGAAAGAAAATTTTATTGTTAAAGGAAATGAGAAACGAAGGTTTTAGGGAGTATGATATCCTTTTAGAACAATATGAAGAAGTTTTATCATATATAGGCAAGAAAATATTAGAGGATTATAATCAAAAAAATAATTCATCCTTTATTTATGAAGAAGTAGTTTATGGGAATTTTAATACTTTTCTTAATTCAGGAATGTTAGCCTTAATAACAAAGGTACATGTTCCTAAGGTTATTGAGGAGGAGTTTAAAAATAATTTCCCAGAAAATCCGAAGGATGAATATAGTGAGGCTAGAGGTTTTAAAAGAAGATTTATATTACATTTAGGGGATACAAATACAGGTAAAACCTATAATGCTATGGAGAGACTAAGAGAATGTAAAAGGGGAGTTTATTTAAGCCCACTTAGAATATTAGCCTTAGAAAACTATGAGAGATTAAACTCTCAAGGGGTTGTATGTAATTTGTTAACTGGAGAAGAGGAGATCATTACAGAAGGTGCAACTCATACATCATGTACAGTAGAAAAGCTAAACTTAAAGAATGAATATGAAATAGCTGTTATTGATGAAATTCAAATGATTGGAGATTCTCAAAGAGGGTCAGCATGGACAAGAGCTTTACTTGGTGTTAGAGCCTTAGAAGTTCATTTGTGTGGGGCAAAAAATTCCAAGGAAATAATAGAAGAAATATTAAAGGATTGTGAGGATGACTATGAAATAATAGAATATACAAGAAATATTCCTTTAATTGTTCAATATGAAGACTATAAGATGAGGGATTGTAAAGAGGGTGATGCGTTAGTTGTTTTTTCAAAGAAAAGAGTATTAGAACTTGCTAAACTATACTCAGAGGAAGGAATAAAGTGCTCTATAATATATGGAGATTTACCACCAGAGGCTAGAAAAATTCAATATGAGAAGTTTATAAATAAAGAAAATAAAGTATTAATAACAACTGATGCAATTGGAATGGGTGTTAATCTTCCAATAAGAAGAATAATATTCCTAGCAATTCAAAAATTTGATGGTGAGGAAATAAGATATTTAACCTCTCAAGAAGTTAAGCAAATAGCAGGAAGAGCAGGAAGAAAAGGCATATATGAAGAGGGATTGGTTGCAACAATTAGTCATGGGCAAAATTTTATTGAAAATAGAATAATTGAAAAGGACGATTTAGTTGAAAAAGCTGTATTAGGACCATCAGAGGCTATACTAAAAATAAAGAGCTTGCCTTTAATTGAAAAGCTTGCTATTTGGAGCACTAGGGAAGAAAAGAGTCCTTTATATAGAAAGATGGATATATCGCATCATATGATTGTTTTAGAGTGTTTAAAGAGATACAACTTAAAGGGTGAAGAAGAATGGGATTTATTAAAGGTTCCTTTTGATGAAAAAAATGAGAGTCTTTTAAAGCAATTTATATATTTTGTAGATGAGGTATTTATATTAAAAAGTAATGAATTAACTAAACCAATTTGTGAAAGTGCAGCATTAGATGATTTAGAAATATACTATCAAAAAATAAATATGTATTATTCATTTAGTAAAATATTTAACTTTGATTTTGACATGGAGTGGATTAAGCGGGAAAGAATTAAAATTTCAGAAGAAATTAATGAAATTTTAATGGAAATATAAAGTTTTGTAATTGCATAGCAAAGATACCCTTTGCTATGCAATAATTATTCCTGTTTTTGTTGGATTAATACCATGTATATTATAAATAATAGAATATTTTATTATTTAAACCCTTAAATAGTATACACTATTTAAGGGTTTAAAATTTATATTAAAGAGATAGTATAATGTGATAAGTAATATTAATATTATAAAATATAAAGAACTTTTATAACAAAACATAATAAATATGAAAAA
>JBOFVP010000447.1:0-2397 GCA_051653165.1 Clostridium sp. | reverse complement strand
GTTTATTAATAACTAATGATTCAACTTGATTATCAATTTTTTCAACCACATCAAGCTTTCTGTAGGTGTATGAGAAATAAGTAGAAAGATTAATATAAGAGCTTTTAACAGAAACAAAGGGTGAGTTTATATTATCTTTACCATAGCTTGATATTATTTTTACTTTTTCCTTTAGGAGCATTTCATCAGAACCAATTAGTTTTAAGCCATAACCTATAATAGTTACTCTAGGATCTCCTATTTCTTGATTAGGTTTATAGTTCCTTCTAAGTCCATCAATAGTGTTGGTTTTTATATTAATCAAATCAGATAATAAACGATCCATTTTTGTTTCGTAGTAATTTGATTTATGGTGGTCAAAGATTATTATTTCAGGAATATAGTGTAGTTTTAGTTTCTTACCAACAACATTTAACTTAAAGTGCAATGGTGAGGGGGAAACGGTTTGCCCTTGGCATAGTAATTTATAGTACAGGTTATATAAATCTACCCAAATTATATGAATTAAATCATCTTCAGGAAGTTTAGAAGCTGTATTCTTTATTTTAATATAGTCATTTGAGCTGTAAATGGCCTTTAGGAAGCTTGAATTGTATTCTAGGTCATATTCCTTGGCTAGGGTAATTATATTCCTTGTAAGAGCCTTTAGATGCTTAAATAACCACTCGGAAGAAATAACCTCTCCAGTTTTAAGGTAGTATTCAACTTTCATAAGACAATTTAGAAATTTATTGTTCTTAATGCTGTCATTTTTATGATTAGTTTTAGGAATTTTTGAGTAATCACCTACACATATAGCTAAGGATGGAGCTTTTAAATAAAAGTATTTATGTTTTCCAATGGTTTCAACACTAATGAAGCGTAGACTTTCAAGTTCCTTGATAGTTGAATTGGCTTTTAGTTTAGAATATGACTCTGAAAGTGATGGGTTTTGTTGGCTAAATAATTCATAAAATTGTTGAAATGTTATATATGAACCAAGGTTAAAGATAATCTTAAGGTATTTATCAAATCCCTTTTCAATTACATATTCATAGTTTCTTTTCTGTGTAGGGGGAATATTTAAAGGAATAGTAATGATATCCATTGATTACCTCCAGTTAGATTTTGATATCAGATGTATTTAAGCTAATAAAATCATCACAAAATTGGTTTATAAAACTCATTTTTTCATTAATAGCTATTTTAGTATAGGATTTAGTTATTATTTCAACTCCAATAAACTTATCGTTGAACTTAAATACACCATCACAAGTATTTTTTCTATAAATTGATTTCAATTCACTTTCATTTTGCCAAGATTCTTGGGAGAGTTTATCAATGGTGCTATAAACCTTTAATAATATATAGTCATGTTCAAGCTGAGTAGTATCACTTTTATATAATGATTTTCCAAGTTGGTTAAACATTTCTTTTGTAGCATCAGTTAGAGTGTATATACAAGTTGACTTTCCATATATTAAATAAACTCCAGTACGTTCTATTAAGTTATTAGAAATTAGATTTTCAACCTCATTATTATTGGTTGAAAAGTGTTTTTTAGCTATATGATCTGTCATTAATCCACAATTAGCTATAGCTAAAAGTAGATATTTATTATTATCAAAAGACAACAATCTTCATCATCTCCTAGTCAGAAATAAGGATATATTAATAGTGGTATTTGAAATATAAAAGATAATTATATATATTTTGCGTATATAAAAAGTGTTTTAAACCCTTGAAAATAAAGGGTTTTTATTATTTTAGTTAATATATAAAATCCCTCTGTACATATAAGGTTAATACTTATATAAAATTCAATTCAAATACAGCTAGAATAAAACTTAATATATAAATATTAGCTTGTATGATAATTAATATAATTATTCAATATTCAACTAAGGTTGAATGCTTGATTTGTCAGGTATTTTGTTTGATTACTTAATATGTGTACACTAGATTAATCTATCTGAATATTAGACACATAAATACTTGTAGGTACACACTATATAAAAAGTAAATTTAAATAAAAAAATATAATAAAAAATAATTTAAATTACTTTTATTAATGTAGCCTTGAACAATAAGGATTATAAACTAGTAAATAAAAGTAATTTTAAGTAATAAAAAATTATATTTATATATAGGTACTAAATATAAGACATTTCTAAGTAAGTATTCAAGCTAATTTAGATAGTAAATGAGCATATATATTCCAACATTAGAAATAAGGCACTAATTATTTTATCAATAAGAAAAGGTATAATATATTGTGCTAATCAAAAACGAGGGGAGTAGAGTGTTAATGCTTGATATACAACAGATAAAAGATGATGAAATTGTTATTGTTGGTGTAAGATCTAAAGATTTCTTAGGGAATCCTACACTAAATGAATATGAAATAGGTGCGACTTG
>JBOFVP010000446.1:0-1114 GCA_051653165.1 Clostridium sp. | reverse complement strand
CTTATCTTTATCAAATGTTACCTTGGAAGCCAAAACTGACACATGATATGGTGTGAAAAATTGACCAGTTCCACTATTGCCCAATCCCAATTCCATGTACAATTCCCCTAGAACATCTCCTGGTTCTTCTTCTATTGTTCTAGTTAATTCTCCAAATATATCACTTAACAATACCTGTTCTTCATGAGAGTATTTCTTCATAACTTCAAAATATTGTTTTTCTCTATTTTTAAAATTTTTAAAATCAATTGCATTGCTTATTGCTATTGCTGCAACATGTACAAAATCATAAAATACATCTGTAAGCCTGTGCTTTATGCTAAATTGATTAAACATCTTAACCATATTCTTTTTACTCAAGTTCATCATCCTCTATCTCTATCAGTATTCTCTGCTTACCTCTGCTTTTTCTATTAACAAGTTTTCTTTTATAGGCTGGTGTCTTATAATATCTAATAGTATCCTTCTTAACTCCCATTTCTTCAGCTATTTCAGATATAGTCCCGAAACTGAGTAGCTCTTCTCCTTTGTACAAGGCATATTCTCTTATAAGTGCCACCCAAATCACTCCTTTAAAATGGTACATTTTCCATATCAAATACATTTACTTGGTCCACTTTTTCTGCTTCTCCTAACCCCTCTACTACATGAATAACATCTATTATATTAGTTAAATTAAGCTTTCTTATTCGCTCTGGATTATACTCATCACATCTTTTTCTTATCTCTCCAAAGGTGCATTGAACTGTATCAGAAGATAAAATGTAACCCGACTTCTTACATTGCTTTCTGAAATCTCTTATTTTTATTGGAACTATTTCAGCAGATCCTATATCTTTTATATATTTAAATATTTCATCTATAAGAGCAGATGTGCTTATATATAGCTTTCCAAACTTATATTGAACAGTTATATTTTTATTAACTCTTCCACATTCAATAAGATAATCAAACATTATCAACATTTGTTCCACTATACTTCTTGTCTCACTTTCTCCCTCTAATAGCTCCTCATTAATATTTTTTAGAATATATTTCTCATATCCTATTAACCTTTTCATTCCATGCTTGGCCAATAAAATATTAATCATTTCAATTCCCATAGCTATATTAG
>JBOFVP010000445.1:0-34705 GCA_051653165.1 Clostridium sp. | reverse complement strand
AAGTAAGCTGAAATCATTGGATCTAAAGTCTGATCCACTAACATTTTTAAATCTCCAAATCTTTGAATAACTAATGGAGCTTTTCTATAATCTATATGAAATACCACAGATAGTGGTAAGCTTGGTTCAAAAGCATCCTTGGTAATTAAATTTACCTCTTTTAAATTTTCATCATATTTATGATTACCTGTTTGATTACTTATCCATTTTAGTATTACATTAGTTGTTGGAACCTTTATTATACTTCCTGCATAGGTATTAAAAGCATATTTACCTGGCATTAATGGTTCATTCCAAACCCCTCTATATCCCTTTTTTACTAATTCTCCATGTTTATAATCATTTCCTGAAAAATCTTCTCCCTTTGATCCTGTATAAGATACTACTACCCCTACAAACCCAACTGGAATTATAATTTTAGGAATAAATTCAACTGTAGCAAATAACCTATTTATAAAGTAAGTCCCATCTGCTAAAACCTGATATTGTCTTCCTCTATATCCTCCAGCCTTTAAAAAAGCATCTATATTTTGAAAGTTATTGTGATAATTAGCTTCATTAGCATTATCCCCAACGGTTGGGCAGATAATATTATCTGAACCTAGGGATGGTCCATCATGTACAGTTACAATACCAACTAAATCACTATTACCTTGAATAATAACAGGTCTAAAACCATTTCTTTCTGTTATTAACCTTGACATGTCTGCTATGTTTTCTTGTTCTAACTTATTATTCATTTTTAGATAGTGAGTTTTATTTTCTGTAATAATAACAAATTGAGCTAAATTGAAAGCATAAGTCCCTTCACGAATTATTCCTCGTTGTGGACCCTTTTGTCCTCCATTTTCTAAAAATGCTCTAACATCTTGATAGTTGTTGCACTCATGCACTACATTTCCTAGAGTTTGTGTTGGCTCTAAAGATTCTCCATCTCTAGCAAAAACATATGCTACCTTTCCTTGTGCTACAGTAATTAATGGTACCACATGGATTTTATACATTAATGGTGTTCTGAAATGTATACCTCCACGAAGTAATCCTGGTTGATACCCAGCCTCTCCTTTTAATGCTATTATTTGTTGATCCAATGATCCCTTTCTTGACCACCATTTTTCTACAATACCTACTTTATCATTTGGAATAATCCTTAGACCTAGCAACCATAGCACCAAAACTATACCAATAATTGATGCTACTGCTATAATTGCAGTTGTAGTTAAACTATCCATATTTTACCTCCATTTACTTGATATCTTGATAATACCAAATTTAAAAATATACTCAACATTTAAATCCATCTAAAAGATGTCAAATATATCCTATTAAGGTGTTTTAGAACATAGATAGTTCATTTTCATTTATTATCGTGTATTCTCTTCAACATGCCTATTGTTGATATTTTAAACATAAAATTCTTTAAAATCTTCTAATCTTAAGCAACCTAGTCTACCACCCTCATTCTCATAGCATACACCACAATCAATGCCAATCTTCCCATTTCCAAACCATATTTTGCTTTTATATTCATAAATATCCTTGACTTTTTCAACTGATAGTTTCCCAACAGCCTCTTTATATTCTTGACTTTTTATTATAATATCCTTAGTAAAGGTATGACCGAATATTATTGTCTTATCTTTGTAACATTCCTTATAAAAAAATTCATCTCTTATCCATATTAAATCTCTTACTACATGCATTTTCATTTCTTTTTTTATGTAGGCTGGATTTATTCCTGCATGAACTAATAAAAACTTTTTGTTATTAACCTCAACCTCAATATACTTAGGTAATGACTTAAAATAATCTAGTATGTTTTGGTATTTTACTGATGATATAGAGTCTAAAGCTTCTAATGTAACCCTACCACCATTCCAAAACCAATTATTTATATCCTCTTTGCCTCCATTAATAGCCTTTAGACACAAATCCTCATGATTACCATAAATAACATTAATATTTTTACTTTTCATACAATGTTCAACTATTCTTATACCATCTTTATTTTTATCAATTAAATCTCCAAGTATATACAATGTATCTTCTTCATTAAAATTTATTTTATTTAACATATCCATAAATTTATCATATCTACCATGTAAATCGCTCATAACATATATCATATGTAACCCATCCTTTTTACCATATATGTTAAATTGTACAATTTTTCTGAACATTTTGCAAAGTTTTTATTGTTTACTATATGCAAAAAAGGAATGTTAATTTTAACATTCCTTCTATCTAAAACTATTTAAATTTCAATTGTCTATCTAAAAAAGTGCTAATGCACCCTTTAGATATATTATCTTTTGTTCTCTTACTCATCATTAATAGATGAGGTTATCTTTTGTTTTTCTTAACTGTTCTTTAGTATATTTATATTATAAAAATGCATTTACAATTTGTCAATTTTTTTTCGTCATTTTTTCACAATAATAACATGCTTTTCTGTATTGTTTTATAATTAAATTATCTTTCTCTTATAACTTATTCTATATATTAACATTTTTGTTGATGAATACTTAAACAATAAAGAAAATTATTATTTAATTTATAAATTTAAACCTATATTTTTGTAATCGTTATTTTTTATCACTTTTACACTATTTCTTTTTTAATTATAATATTTTATTTCTACATTTTTTTTACTACTAATGTATTATCATTGATTTAAGGGGGGATTTTTTATGTTAAAAAAATTTATAAAACTAACTTTAATTTCAACACTAGCTATATCTTTAATTTTACCTTTAGCGCCAAAATCATCTTCGGCTAATGAAAACCCAAAACCTATATGTGTGGGGTATTATCCGTATTATGGTAATATCAATTCTATTGATGCAAATAGCTTAACACACTTAAATTTTGCATTTGGCTATATTTATCATAACGAAAACTTACCACGTCCTATGACAGATCCTAGTAAAACTTCAGATGAAAAATTAATTGATACTCTATATATTCCTCAAGAGGTATCTACAGCTTTAAATAAGATACCTTCATTAAAAAAGGATAATCCAGACCTTAAAACAATTCTTTCTCTTGGTGGATGGGGAGGACGTGGTTTCTGCCATGCATCATCAACACCTCAAACTAGAGCTAAGCTTTGCAACTCTATAAAAGAAACTATTGATAAATATGGATTAGATGGAGTTGATATTGATTGGGAGTGCCCTGGTAATGGAGGATGGGGAGAAATCGCCTATTGTTATGAGGATAAGCAACACTATACTCTATTAGTACAAGATTTAAGAAAGCTTTTAGGAGATGAAAAGATAATAACAATTGCTGTTGGTCCAGGATGGGACTATAGACAAGGGGTAAACTTTAGTGAAATTTCTAAATCCCTTGATTTTATGAATATTATGACCTATGGATATTCTTACGGGGGACCAAAGTATGATGCTGCATTATATAAATCTCCAAATGATCCACAAGGTTTATCTACTGATGATTTCATGAGAATTTGTGAAAATGAAGGTGTTCCAAAAAATAAATTAGTTATGGGAACTCCTTTCTATGGAAGAATTCCAACTGGCGGTGCTGGAACACCTAATCTTATTTCTTCTGAAATATTAAATAAACTAGGTTTAAATACTTCTTATGATTATGGTTATGCATATAGCTTTATTAAAGAAGTAAAATCTAAACCTGGAGTTGTTGAGAGATGGGATGATTACTCTAAAAACCCATATTTAGTTTACGTTGACCCACAAACTAAACAAGAAAGTTTTATTATGTCCTTTGATAATGAAAAATCAATGAGAATAAAAGGGAGATATGCAAAGGATAAAGGATATGCTGGCGCTATGACTTGGGAGGTTTCTCAAGATTCTAGAGGAGAATTAATGAATGCACTATATAGTGGAATTTATACTGATTTCTCTGTAAATAAAACTAGTGATTTAGATAATAATGGATATACCGACTTAATAGATTTATCTGGTATTGCAACTCAATATAATACAAACTCTAATATGGATAACTTTATTTCTGTTTGCGATTTAAATGATGATAATTCTATAGATATTTATGACCTTACTCTATTATGTAGAAACTTTAGCAGATAATTATTATATAGGATATTGTTTTTATTTATAACAATATCCTATTTGTTATGTACACAGTTTTTTCCTTTTGCATATATTAATATTAAAAGTATATTAAAATACAAAGGAGAAATATATATGAATAACTCATGTAATTCTATAGATCCTTGCATTATCCCTTCACTACAAAACATTATAGCAAGTCTTCAAAATTCTTTAAATAACTTACCAGCATGTGATTGCTCTGGTACAAGTCAAAGCTGTGGTTGTTCAAATCAAACTAACCCTTGTGCACAATATTTAAAGGGTATGTGCGATCAACTTGAGTGCGAATATTCTGCTTTGACACAAGCAATTTCTCTTTTAGAACAAGCTCTTAACTGCATAGATAGCGCAACTACTGCTGAGTCTAATTTTTACACACTTTATTGCCAATATATGAGCTGTATTAATGCACAAAATAATAATTGTAATAATAACAACAATTGTGGATGCAATAACTCATCTTCTAACTGTGGTTGTGGAAATTCTTCTATGAATTCTTGTGGTAACTCTTCTTCTAACTGTGGTTGTGGTAGTTCTTCTATGAATTCTTGTGGTAACTCTTCTTCTAACTGTGGTTGTGGTAGTTCTTCTATGAATTCTTGTGGTAACTCTTCTTCTAGCTGTGGTTGTGGAAACTCTTCTATGAATTCTTGTGGTAACTCTTCTTCTAGCTGTGGTTGTGGAAACTCTTCTATGAACTCTTGTGGTAACTCTTCTTCTAGCTGTGGTTGTGGAAGCTCTTCAAATTGCAATAACTCTTCATCTAATTCTAGTTGTGGTAGATCTTCAAGCTGTGGATCATCAATGAACCGAAGCACTTCCTGTAACTCTAATGGAAGTAGTTCTTCCTCATCTAATAGATGTCCTAGATACTATGGGTGTACCTACACTTGTAGATAATTAACAAATTAAAGGCCACCTAGCTATTTAGGTGGCTTTAATAAATTATCTATTTTTCATTTTTCCGTTAACAACTTCAATTCCTAAAGACTTATGCAATGTAGTTAAACTCTTCATTTGATTAACAACTTTTATCTTTTTAGAATTTAATAATCTTTCAACCATTGGTACTATATCATTTTTTTCATCTGTTGAAAGTCTTCTATCCTTAAGAGTTACTGAATTTATATAAGTTAAAGTAGTCCAAATCTGTTCCTCAGTAATTCTGTTAAAATCCATCAATACATAAGTAAAATCTTTTTTTCTATTATTTTTAGGATATGCCTCCTTAAAGAACTCAATAAAATTATTACTTTTCTTAGGATCCTTATCCTTTACAAACTTACCTAAATTACTCTTTAATTGATTTTTAAGATGAAGAATAGTATTAGTTTTAACCTCTGCAATCATATCCTCAATTTTATTATAAACTAACGTATAACTTTCTTGTAATTGTTCCTCACTTAAAGTTTCTTTATTTTTTCTTAAAATATCTATATATTCTAGTATTGTTTTCTTTGTCTTTAATTCCTTGTTATATAACTCTTTTAATATTTCCTCTGAATTTAATCCTATTAATTTATTTTCCATTTGTGCTCCTAATCTCTATTCACTTTAAATTTTATACTTTACCATTATACCCTAGAAGTCTATTAAATTCACTATACATATTATTTTTTTGTGATAAATGTCCAAGTTCCTATAACCTTAAACCCAATTCTATGATATATACTTCCGGCTTGAGGATTTAAATAAAATAAACATAAACTCTTTGAATCTAAAATAACATCATTACATAGCTTACTTAAACACTTAGTAACTAAGCCTTGTCCTCTCTTGTCCCTTCTAGTAGCTACATTCATAACCATAGCAGAACTACTATTCTCAGCCTCTGTTTGAGCCATTGAAATAATATTTGAATTTTCATCTAAAATATAATAACATCTAGAAGTTTTATTCTTAATTTTTTCCTTAATCATATTAGCAGAATCCTTTGTTCCATCTGAAAATTCTTCAATATTATTTAAAAAACTCAATATTTTTTCACTATCTTCCGGAATGGCACACTTAACCTCATCTCCATACTCAAACAACTTATCCCTACTCTTTAATTCGCAATAAATAGTCTTCTTCTCTTCATAGTTCTTATAAACATCCTTAAGCTCGTCTATAATATTTCCTTTACCTATAAGAGTTGTATTAATCTCATTCTTTCTAATTATATCTTTAAACTTTTTTTTATTTTTAAATCCATCAATATAGTAACAGATATAGCATTCATAATATCTTAATAAAATACCATCAATTTTGTTATTAGAATTAAAACTACCCCAAACCTCAATAAATTCAGAATTAAACCCATAGTTTTCTATATCACCAATTATAAACAAATTTATTGAGGCCTCATCTACTAAAAACCTTATGGTTTCTTCTCTATCTTCTTCACATAATCTTCTTACCATATCCCCACTCTCCCTAAAATTCTCTATAAATAATTTTAACACATATATATGTATTTTTATAAAATTTATACTTAGGTAGATATGAAAAAGAGGTATCCACATTAACAAGATACCTCTACTTATTCTACTTATTTTCAGCTAAAATTTTCTTTAATTTATTTTGAACAAGCCATAAGCTTTTTTGCTTTCTATTAAAAGCAACTAACCTATTTTTATTATTTCTATTTTGCTCCATTAAATTAATATATTTTTCATCAGCAATTTTTAATGCATCCTCAATTACTAATAATTCTTCCTTATTAAACATAAGTTACTATCCTCCAAAGCGTGTAAATTCATGTAAAATTCTTATTACAATTTATATAATAACACATCTTAAAGCTATATGTACTTAAAATCTACCTTCATGTTCAACATTTTCTTTTTTAACATGCTTTTATCCTTAAGATTCTTTCTCTGAATAAAGACCATACTCATTATTTCCCATAATAAAACTGTTCCACCTGCATTAAGAAGCGCCCCAATAAAATTTGTACCCATATTTTTATTAACATAACTCCAAGCACCTAACAAAATTATTGCAGAAATAAGATAATAACTTATCCTTTTTATACCTATAACATTAACTTTATCAATATAATTAAAATATCCTTCATAATGATTATAAATACCTTTTTTAACCAACTCTTCAATATCACTTTGGTGAATATCATTTACTACATATACTTCTAAATTTATTCTTGTATCTTTAATCTTTCTTTGAGATGATAATATACTTTTATTAATTAATTCATCAATATCACTATTAAACTCTCTTTTATCTAAAGTTCTATTATCATATATGTTAAATAATTCCTCATACCTTTCAACCTTAACTGGTATCTTTAAAAACTCTTCTTTCATATTTGACCTCTAACTATTTTATTATTGTATCTTCAAATACAGTATTTGCAACCACCCATTGATTGAATCTAACTCTAACGACTAAACCATAAATACCAAAAGTAATTAAAGTTAATAGCCACCACCAGATCCAATGTCTTATTAGATCCTTAGGATTACCAATGAACTTAAGCCTTTTCCCACATATGACAGTATGCTTACACTTAGCATCCTGAGCCATACATAGAATCCAAGGGTAAGCGAAACCTAATGTTATTACTCCTAAAAATATTGATTTTAAATGATGTATTACTGTATTCTTAACTGTATTATCAAAATATGAGTCGTAAACTAACTTATTTTTAATAATTGATGGTATATTTTTTTCTTTCATCTTTCGTATAATCCCTCCATTTTATTTTCTATAAACTATCCTACCACTATTAATTCACAACTACAACAATGAAACAATATAATAATATTGAGAAAAATATTAAATAAAGGTGAAAAATGAGTAAAAATGATACTGAATTAAAAAGACTAAAAAAAAGATTGTCTAATCATTCAAAATCTACAAGACCTGTAATTAATCAAGCCCCTTACTTCACAATAGAAGATGCTCTATTAATTGCAAACATCTTAAAAATAGATTTCAATACTGTACTTTTTACCCTTAAAGATTTTTATGATGGTGTCAATGTTGAATTAGAGCATGGTACAAAATATGCTGAAACAAATATTACACAAAACGATCCAATAATGACAGGAAAAATTGCTTATGCTCATCTAAAAGAGTTTCCAGACTACTATGTAAGACTAAAAAAATTAGAAGATGAGGCAAAAATTTATTGGGCTAATCAACCTCCACTATAATTTTATGGTAAATTATTAGTAAACCTAATTATGGTTAAATGAAAAACTAACTTCCGCTTGCTTTAAGTTTGCATAATTAAATTACACCGATACTTGTCCTAAATTTTGATCACTTATTTTTTTTAGAATGCAGGTTTTAGATGAACATCATCTGATGCTATATGTTTCAAAGATAGCTTGTCTAAAAGTAAGCTATCTAATAGTATTTGGGCTAGTTTAAAAGGTGTATTTCCATTTAAGCTAGCTCTTGCTGTACTATTAATATGATTAATCATTAAGGTAATATCTTATTAATTACAATTATTAAAAGATTTCCCTTTCGGTATTATATATCTTATGTATTCATGATTCTTTTCTACTTGTGACTTTTGATAAGAAGCCATATGGTTACAGTAGAATATTTTAGTTCTTTGATTTCCTTCACTATCTAATTCCAAAGCTTCAGGACTTTTAAATTCAAATCCGTTATCTGTTAGAATAAAAGTAGGGCTACGTTTAAATACATCATGCCCTTAAACCTCATATATCAACAAACAATACGTTTAGTTCAATCTGTACAATGCGAAATTGATGCTCTAGATGACAAAATTAAGCTTATTATGAAAGAAATTAATTCGATTAATTAATTGTTTACAAAAAAACAATCGCCATTATATACCACAATATTAATTTCTTATTTTTAATTTTGAGCAACTATAGTTGCTCTATTTGTCATACTCTTTTTTAATAAACGTCATTTAAACATTCTTACTAATTTTTTGCTATTTTCCTATTGACTTCATATAGTTAGTATAAAATATCCTCAGGACAAATATAATTTTAATTATATCAAAGGCTTTGCAATAGTAATTTCCGTTTATCTTAATAAAGGGAAGTTACCTTTTCAACTTACATTAGGAAAGAAATTATTTTAGTAATATTTGTATTTATTTACAATCATGTATAATTAATGTAATATTAATCTGATTAATACTAATAATAGGTAAAATAGGAGGATTTATGAAAAGAACATTGGTAATATTTGCACTAATGATGGGAATATTTTTATTAGGAAACATAACAAAGGTAGAAGCAAAGGAAATAACAGAAGAAGAATTATTTAATCAAACTTCAGGGATTTCAACAAGGGGAGTAACAACAACATTAACCTTAAAGGCAAATACTAGCTATAAGGTTAAAAATAATACAGGAGTTATTCACCGTATAGAATATCAAGGGGAATACGGAATAGATAAATATGATTATGTAAAATTTGCAAGTGACACAATATACACATCCTATAGGGATAATGGGGGGACATATCTTTCTCCTGGGGATGAGGTCACAATGAATTTAAGGGAAGGAAATGTAAGGATTGTTGTTCCAGGTGAAATAAGTGACACTATAACAGAAGTTAACCACAAGGCATTGTTTGAAATTTCAACTACACCAAATGATTATGTTGAATTTTCTAATAAATATCAAAAGAAGGTTCTTGTTAAATCTATTAATGGAGATAATGCAAGTGCTACACAAAATGGTATTTTAATAAGATTAAGTGGAACAAAATGCTTTGAAGCAACTTCAGAAAGTTTTACTTATCTAGGTGCAGATTGGAATTATAGATTTTCAAGTAAGCAAGGCACAACAAAACACTATATACCTTATGAATGTAAGGATGGAATAGTTAAATATGGAAATACACCAGCCTATAAATCTAAGCTTTTAAAAGCAGGTGATATTATTGAACTTGATGGTAGGACAACCGCTATAGGGATTGGTAGATATGATTGGAGTAAGCCTATAAATGCTTCTTGTGATAGATTTACAGAAATGGATGGAATTATCAACTCTTTGGCTTATGAAGACAATACTTTTGGTTTTCAAATTGCTGAGAAGGGTATGATTGGGAGATTACATGTCAAATCAGGTGAGCTTGAGATATATTATTTATATGAAATGGATGGCCAGATTAGGAACACCTATGAACCATTATTTAAAATAATAACACTAAATCAGGGAGAAACCTTAGAAGTTGTAAATGAGGGGGGTAAGTACTTATCTGCTTTATACCAATATCCAGTAGAGGGATATAACTTTAATATAGTTGAATATGATAAGGATATGAATGTAGTAAAGATAAATAAAAATGCTGAGTATTATCATTCTAATTGGAACTTTGTAGGTGTAAAGAATATTACAAATGTAAAACATAATCCATTAACCTATAAAATTCCATTACCAGAGCAGAAGAAAATATATAAGGTGGATAAGCCTGCCTTAACAACCTATGAGTTAACAATAAACGATAATTTAAAAATGGATTATGTAAAGGGAATGAATTTAAACCATAATTTAAAAGGAAATTCAAAAATAAAATATGATCTAGTTAAGTATGACAAAGGTGAAAACTGTACTTTTATGGACAGAAATTTAAGTGGGGATTTTAATATTGCAACAGATGAGAGAGTACATTTAACAGTACAAAGTAAAGACCCAATTATTATAGATGTTCCTTCAAAATACTCAGATAAGGTTCAAAAGGTAAATGAAAAAGCAATAACCAGTATGATTATATTAAGGGATAATATGCTTGAGTGGAATGCATCAAATATAAAGACAAAGCTTTTAGATGGGTCATATACAAAGTCAGTAATTTATAAAACAGGCTTTGATTCAAAGGGAAATGTAGAATTCTTTGAGCAAAACTATGTTAAAGATGGATTTACAGGAAATAGGGTTCAATTATCAACAACAGGTAATGGAGTAACAATTGCTTATCCAACTTTTCATGGAAAATACTACAAATTAAACAACTATCCAGGGGTAACTCTTAAAAATTATGCACCAAAGGATATTGCTAGAGTAGGAATGGAAACCACAGAAAATAAAACTATTAAATTTAAGGTTAGTCCTTTAAATAGTACAAGTTATGTTAAAACCTATGATAAGGACGGGAAAGTTAAAAATGAAAATTCAAGCTCACATTTTAAAACCTTATTACCACAGGAAAAGTTAGTAGCTTGTGATAGTATTGGAACCACTGGTATAGATATAGTTTATCCTACAGATTTACAAAAGTATTTTACTATAGCTGAAGATGTTAATAATGATAAAACTGTGGATGTTGTAGACCTATCTAGAATGGTACAAGGATATAACTCAAAGGGTGGAAATACTAATTATAATGTTAATTTTGATATTAATAACGATATGATAATAGATATTTATGATCTAGTATATGTAGCTAAAAAATTTAAATAAATTAAAACTAATTAATCGGCCTTTGTATATTCTATTTATTTACAAATTATACAAATAAGAGTATTATTTAATTGTAAACATTTTACAGATAGGAGAATTAATATGAATCGTGGTTTTTTGAAAAAATTTTTATCAACCTCATTAGCTGTTGTTATGACCTTAGGCTTAGTATCTCAAGCTAACCCATTCTCTTCATCAGCTAATGAAACAAAAGCAGTCTCAAAAATCCCAAGTAAAGTCCTTGTTGGTTATTGGCATAATTTCAATAACGGAACAGGAAGTATTAAGCTAAGGGATGTATCACCTGATTGGGATGTTATTAACCTTTCCTTTGGTGAAGGAACTACTCCAAGTTCAGGGGATATACGTTTTACACCACATAATGCAACACCAGAAGAATTTAAGGAAGACGTAAAATATCTTCAAAGCCAAGGAAAAAAAGTTTTAATCTCTATTGGGGGAGAAAAAGGACAAGTTAACCTTGAAACTACAGCCGCTAGAGATAACTTTGTAAGAACAGTTTCATCAATTATTGATACTTATGGACTTGACGGATTAGATATTGACTTTGAAGGACATTCTTTATACTTTAATCAAGGAGATAAGGATTTAAAAAATCCAACAACTCCAGTTATCGTTAATTTAATTTCTGCATTAAAAGAAATTTGCGCAAAATACGGTGATGACTTTGTTTTAACAATGGCACCTGAAACCTTCTTTGTTCAAATGGGAAAAACCTTCTATGGTGGATTAACTGATGGCGGAGCTGATAGAAGAACAGGAGCTTATCTTCCGGTTATTGATGCCTTAAGAAATGAATTAGATTGGCTTCAAGTTCAATACTATAATTCTGGGTCTATTAAAGATTTAAATGGTAAGGATCAACCTATGGGAAATCCTGAATTTTACGTAGCTCTTATGGACATGCTGCTAAAAGGCTTTCCTATTATGGGTAAAGAAGATATGAGATTTGAAGCTTTAAGACCTGACCAAGTTGTTCTTGGCGTTCCTGCTGCTGTTGGAGCTGGAAATGGATATGTTAATAACGCAGGTGTTAAACAAGCTATGGATGCAATTATGAATGGAGGAACTGTTGGTGGATACACTATAACAGAAGGATATCCTGACATTCGTGGGTTAATGACATGGTCTATAAACTGGGATGTTCATAATAAGTTTGAATGGTCAAAGTATTTTAGAGAGTACCTTGATTCACTTGTACCACCAGTTGATAGCTTTAAACCTTGTAAAATTACTGTTAATCCATTTGATTTAGATGGTAATTCACTTATTTCCATAAAATCACCTGCTAGAAATCTAGCTGTTTCATATGAGCTTTATGAAAATGAAAAGGTTGTTTCTACTGGAAAACTAACACCATCTTTAACATCTCAAGAAAATGTTACAGTAAAATTACCTAATCGTGGATATGGTAAATATTCATATAAGGTAGTTGCTGTTAATACCTCAGGAGAAAGATTACCTAGTGAAGTCATAACTGTTGACTTTACCCTTCCAACTGATAATCCAAATCTAGAGGACATAAATGATGATAAAGTTTTTGATATTCTAGATTTAACAATACTTGCTACTAAGTATGGATTTAAATCAGGAGAAAAGGGATATTCACCAAGATGTGATTTAACTGGAGATGGAATTATTGATATATATGATATCGTTAAGGTTTCAAGAAAATTTGGAACTCCAATTACTCCAATTTATCCTGAATGGAAGCTAAATGTTAGCTATAATCTTGGAGATAAAGTAACCTATGGTGGTAAAAAGTACGAGTGTACTTATGCTCATACTTCAAATGAAGCTTGGGTTCCTGGTAAGGTTCCAACTCTTTGGAAAGAAATTTAAAATAATAAAAGAAAATGCATTTTAAATTAAATGCATTTTCTTTTATTAGACCAGTAATTTAACATAAATTTACTAATAAGTCACTTAATAATGCAACATGGTATTGCTCATCCATAACAATTCTCTTTAAAATACTTTTTACGCAAGGATCATCAATCATATTAATATGCTCTATATATTGATTAATAGCTCCCTTTTCCCCTCTAATATCAGAAAGTAGCATATCCTCTGGAGTATATCCATAAACTACATTAGAAACCTCCCATGGAACAGCTCCTTCCTTATAAACTGCATTGTATGTTAAATTCCCTCCAAGCAAAATTATCACTTGTCCTAAAATCTGCAAATGTGTCATTTCAGCCATTGCTATACTTAAAATAACCCTTGCAACATTGCAATCATAACCTGATATTCTTGTTTCATGATTTACATACTGTGTAATAGCAGTTAATTCTGATACCCCACTACAATAATCCTCTGTTAATAATGCTGCATAATGGAGATTTTTCTCACTTACCTTCATTTCTGGGTATGGAATATCTAAAATAGCTGGTTTAAGTCCTTCAAAGTCACACTTATTAGTTAGATTATTTACCATAAATTATATCCTCATCATATATTATTCATAGTTTATATTATTCACAAGTAAATTTTAGGTTACTAAAAAGAAGTAAGAAATAGATTACTCTATTCTTACTTCCTATACTATTCTTGAACTTTATAACTATCAACAAACATCATAAAGAATTTAAATAATACAAATGTTATAATTCCTGTTGTAATATAAATTTGGAATCCTGAAATTTGAGTTACCATAGCACTCAACTCTTCATATCCTATTCCATTTAAAAATCCAGCCATTTTTGTAGATGCAACAATTCCTATTGCCATTGGGAATGTTAAACCTGCAAATCCTGGTGCAAATATAAAGGAGAAAAATCTAGGTAACTTAAATAATATAAATACTAAAGTTACTAAAATTAACGCATATAAGCTAAATACTAAAGCCTTATTTGGTTCTTTAAAATAATTTAAATATGAAACCAAACAAAGACTTGATGGTGCTAGTAATATTGCTTGTGTATGGAAAACTCCATCCTTAATAGGGTACTTTATCAATCTATAAACCATAAATGGCATAATAATAACTAAAGCTAAAATACCATAAACAACAACAATCTTTCCAATTGTAGGTTCCTTCATTACTCCACCTACAACTGTTGAAACCATAATACCATTGTAAGTTACAAACCAACTTGGAAGGAATGTATCCATATTAACACCCTTAATTACATTTCTATAAGTAAATATTAATATATGAATAGCATGTATTATTAACCCTGTAAACCACATTGCTTTTCCAATGGTGTTGTTAAAATCATAAAAATAACTTCCTAGAATCATTATTATCATTGTAAATCCCGCATATAAACTAGCAGGAACTGTATTGGCATACTCACTTCTACAAGTTTTAGGATACATTACTATCTTAAATATATACGCTATTAATACTATCGTTGCAGTCCACATTGTTAAATGTCTTATCCAAGAATATCCTAAGCTTAAATAAACATTTGATAGCGTTGCCGCCCCTACCATTGTTGGTAAAATTGGAACAGGCATATTCTTGATTTTCTTTAAAATTGAGTTATTATTCATTTTATCCCCTCGTTTTCCACTATATTTTAGGCGGACTAATAATTATAGAAGCCCGCCATTTGTTTTAATTAATATACATACTCTAAATTTTCTTTTATGTTAAAGAAATCAGAATAATCTACATCAAATAAACTTTTAGTAACCTTTGATATATCAATATTTTCCTTTATTAGTTGTGTTAAAACTCCTACATAATCAAGGTCTCCCTGAATTATTGCACCAAAGATTTTACCATCCTTATGAATAATCTTCTTATAATTATCCCCATCAATACTAGTTTCCACTATATAAGAATCATCCATAGGCTCAACCATTCCAAGAGACATTGTTTGTATTCCCACAAAATTCATTGTATTTTTGCTACCAAAGAAATCAGTCATAAATTTATTAATTCCTACCATATTATTAGCAGCAATTATACCCTCCTTAACAGCCGTTGGCCATATTGGATTTCTCCCTGTAACATCTCCTGCTCCAAATACATTTCTGCTATTTGTTCTACCTTGTGGATCTATTATTAATCCAAATCTATCACACTCTATAGATGTATCCTTTAAAAAGGCTATATTAGATCTAACACCAGTAGCAACAACCACTAGTTCACATGGAACTTCTTCCCCATTATTTAAAACTAATCCCTTAGGATTCTTATTTTCATCAAGAATTAATTTTTGAGCAGCTACACCAAGTTTTAGCGAAACACCCTTCTCAGTAAATCTCTTTTCATACACCTCTGAAGCATGCTTATCTAATTGTAATGGAAGGACCTTATTTGCCATTTCAACTAAAGTAATGTTAACCCCTTGATCTATTAATCCACATAGAGCATCAATACCAACAAGCCCAGCACCTAAAACTACTACATTTTTAACTAATTTAGCCTGTTCTTTAATTAATACAGCATCCTCTAAGTTTCTAAGTCCTACTACATTATTAGCTTCTCTTAACCCTTCAACAGGAGGAATAAATGCTGAAGCACCTGAGCATATTAATAACTTATCATAGCTTAATTCCTCTTCATTTGATAACTTAAGTGATTGATTCTTTTCGTCTATACCAGTAACTTCTAGACCCTTCATCCACTTTATATTATATTTATCAAAAAACTCCTTAGGAGCAAAATCTAACTCATCAATTGTTCTATGGCCTGAAATATAAAAATGTAATATACATCTTGAATAAACATTTTCATCCTTTGACACTAATATTATCTCAGCACCTTTATCAAGCTCTCTTAATGCCTTAGCACCATTTAATCCTGCTGCTGATGCACCTATTACAACATATCTCATTAATCTCTAACCTCCTCTAAAGTTAATGCTCCCATTGGACATTTAGCAACACATTGAGGAGAACCTATATCCTTACATGCATCACACTTCATTATTTGTTTTTTAGTTCTGTGGTCAGCCTTTAATACTCCATAAGGACATGCCATAACACACATATAGCAACTTGCACATCTGCTCTTATCATAAGTAACTAAACCTGTTTCACTATCCTTATTCATTGCACCTGACATACAAGTATAAACACATTCTGGTTTATCACATTGTCTACAAAATATTGGAGCATATTTCCCGGTACTATCTATAGTTATTCTACTTCTTGTATCTTCACCATTATGAGCAACAATGCAGGCAGTTGTACAAGTTAAACATCCTACACATTTTGATCTATTAATTCCTATTCTTTGCATATCTTTCACCCTCTACTGCTTCTTAATAATCTTAACTGGAACTGTTTTAAATGAAGGTTCCTTTGAATATGGATCAAAAATTGATGGAGTAAGGGCATTTGTTTCTATGTAATGTATTGGTGCAAATAAATGCTCCTTTTTTATATTATCAGTTAACTTAACTAAAAAATCTCTAGCAACACCATTTTGTGAAGCTATGGTTATTACTTCATTAAGCTTGATGTTAAGTTCCTTAGCTAGATCAACATTCATTAAAACATATGCTTCTGATGGATATATTTTTTGTGACTCATCAATTTCTCTTGATCTAACCCCAGTATGCCATTGACCTACTGTTCCTCTTCCTGAATTAAATATAAATGGGAACTCTTCTGTTGCTTCTGTAGGATTCTTTTGCGGGTTCTCAAAGTTAAACTTAGCCTTCTTAGATGGAGTATAGTAGTTTCCATCCTCATATAACCTTCTTTCATCGCAGGTTAATATTTCTCCCTCTCTAAATGGCCATTGAACACCTTTTGAACCTTCCATGTTCTTTCCTTCTAACATTTCATAAGTTACTCCAGTAATATCACATGGCATTCCCTTAGAGCATTTCTTTAATAACTCAAAGGCTGATTTTGGTGTTTCCCACCCCTTTAATAAATCACCCATTCCAAGTTCTTTACCAATACCATAAAGAATCTCATAATCTGTTAACTCTCCCTCTTCTTTTGGAAGTACAGGATTAAGCTTTGATAATCTTCTTTCTGTATTAATAAATACTCCTTCTTTTTTAAGAGCTGGAGTTGATGGAAGGAATAAATCACACAGTTGTGCACTATGAGTATCTGAATAAATATCCTGAACAACTAAGAAATCTAAATTTTTTGCAGCCTCTGTAAATTGTTCATTATTAGTCCATGAATGTCTTGGATTTGTACAAACTATCCAAAGCCCTTTAATTTCTCCCTTAATAGCCTTTTCAATAATGACATTGTAAGGAATTGTTGGTTTAGTAGCTAATACACTTTCGTCAACATTTAATGCTTCTGCAACTGCTTTTCTACGAACTGGATTATCAAAATCACCACCTCCGTAAAGTCCTGCAGTATTACTAAACACTCTTGAACCCATAGCATTACTTTGACCTGTTAATGAATTTGCACCGGTTCCTGGTTTACCCATATTTCCTGTCATAAGAGCTAAGTTAATTATTGCCTGTGCTGTTCTAACACCTTCATAACTTTGGTTAACTCCCATTGTCCACCAGAAGGATACTCTTTTCCCATTATGTATTATTTCAGCTAATTCCTTAACTCTCTCTGAAGAAATTCCTGTTTTATCGTAAACTTCATCTAATGTAAACTTACTTACATGGTTTTTAAAATCATCATATCCCTCTGTATGCTTTTCTATATACTCTATATCTATATATCCTTTTTCTATTAAAACATTAGCTAATGTATATAATAGTGCTAAATCTCCCTTAGGGCTTATATCAATCCACATATGTGAGTTAAGTGCTGTTTCAGATTTTCTTGGATCAATTGTAATGATTTTAGCATCCTTATTCTCTCTAATTCTTCCCCATAATACTGGATGTGCTATAACAGGGTTTGCTCCTATAAATATTAATGTGTCTGATAGCTCTGCATCATTTAATGTATATGGAGGTGCATCAAATCCAAAACTTTGTTTATGTGCAACAACTGATGTTGCCATACATAATCTTGTATTTCCATCACCAGGTATACCCATATAATTTCTTCCAACATGACCCAGTAGAGCCATTTCCTCTGTTGGCATTTGTCCTGTACTAATAAAGGCAACACTTTCTTTCCCATACTTTTCTTGAATCCCTGTCATTTTATCAACAAAAATTTTAAAAGCCTCATCCCATGAAATATCCTTCATTTCTCCATTTTCATCTCTTAATAGAGGATATTTATTAGGCTTAACCTTTGTTTGTTGCTTATCTAGGTTTAACCCTTTAATACAGCAAAACCCTTTATTAACTGGATAATTTTCTGTTGGTAAAACCTCAGTTATTCTATGATCTTTAACATAGAAATCTAAGTTACATGCTAGTGCACATAAGTTACAAGTTGATTGAACCTTTTTCATAACTTTATATCTCCATTTCTTAATTATTAAATTCATATATTTTAAAAGAAGGATTAAAAACTATTAAATCCCTCTTTACTAACTTTTTTATGTATTAGGATATTTTATCCCACTCCAATATAAGTTACTTTTTAGTATTGCTTTATCTGAAAGTTGAACTCCATCTAACGCCCATTTCTTAAATTCCATAAAACCTGTTCTATCCACAATATATCCAATATGCTCTTTTCCACCTGGAGCATTTACATCAATATATTGTGTAACATACTTATAGGTATTTTGAATTATTTTTATAATGCTTTCTTCGTCAACCCAAATAATGAAGTCCTCTGCAAGTCTTGGATTTTTCTTTCCCGTTCTTCCCATAATAGCTAATCTATAATACTTCTCTTTACTTCTAGTCCACGCTCCTGTTGGACAATTTATTACACACTCTCCACACCCAATACACTTTGAATGCTCCCTTACAGGTCTATAATTTACAGATTTTATTGCTCCTGTTGCCTTTTTGTTACAAGCCCTACCACATGCACCACAAGATACACACTTATTTTTATCAAATTGTGGCTCCGTCATACCTATAATTCCAAAATCGTGCATCCTAACCTTCATACAATCATTTGGACATCCTGTTAATGCAATTTTAAAGTGTAAATCATGGGGGAAAACAGCCTTTTCAATTTTTTTAGCAAAATCAGTTGTGTTATAGTTCGCAAATGGACATACCTTATTTCCTATACAAGCTGAAACATTTCTTGTTCCTGCTGCTGTATATCCCTTTCCAGGTATCTCTTGATTTATTTCAAGACCCTCAATTATTGGTTGAAGTAATTTATTAACCTTATCCATATCCTTCATGTCTATTCCTGGCACTTCAAACCCTTGTCTAGTTGTTAAATGAACTGATCCATTTCCGTATTTTTCTGCTATCTCTTGAATTAATCCTAAATATTCAGCCTTTAAAAATCCACCTGGAACTCTTATTCTTGATGCTGTTATTCCTCTATGTTTAGTTACTCTAAAGGCATTTTTTTTAAGTTTCTTAGTATTAATATCCATTACATTCTCCCCTAATCTATTAAAGATTTTCCTACTGTATAGTTAAATACTGGACCATCTAAGCAAATATAAGTTTCATCTATCTTACAATGTCCGCACTTTCCAATCCCACAACACATTTTTCTCTCTTGAGAAATCCAAATATTCTCCTCTTTTATTCCTCTCTTTAGGAACTCAAGAACTGTAAATTTCATCATCATTGGAGGACCAACCACAATTACTTGTATATTATCAATATCATTAATTTGAAGCTCTGGTATGTATTTTGTAACTAATCCTATTTTACCTTTATACTCTTCTTTTGCTGAGTCAACTGATATTATTACATTAGCCTTTTTTTCCCACTCTTTAATATCTTCTTTAAATAAAATATCCTCTGGTGACTTAAATCCTGAAATTAATGTAAATCCTTTTGTCTCATTAATATTTTTAGTGAAATATTCTACAACTCCTCTAACTGGCGAAAGTCCCGTTCCTCCTGCAACTATAACTAATTCCTTATTTTTATAGTTGTTTATATCAAATCCATTTCCATAAGGACCTCTTAAGAAAAGTTTATTGCCAACATATTTATTGAAAATTTCGTTCGTTACCTTTCCAACTTTTCTAATTGTTAAATCAACATAATTTTCACCAATTCCACTTACTGATATTGGTGCCTCTCCATACTTTGGAAGTGAAACCTCAAAAAATTGTCCTGGCCTTACATCTCCTGTATACTCCATTCTAAAGGTGTACTCAATATCTGTATGTTTAATGACCTCTAGTATTGTTGATATAAAAGGAATATATTCATTTCTACTCATTTACTTCACCTCATCCATTGCTTCCTTTAATTTATTTATGCAGTTTGAAAAACTAATATATTCTGGACAAATATCATCACATCTTCCACATCCAACGCACATGTTATATCCCCATTTTTTCTTATAATCATATACCTTATGAAGAGTTTTAAATCTCATTCTTTGCCCTTTATCCCCTCTAAAGCTATGACCTCCTGCCATATCTGTATATCCATCAACCTGACATGAAGCCCATACTCTTCTTCTTTCTCCAGTATTATCATTATCATTATAAATAACATCTTGCATGGTAAAGCATGTACAAGTTGGACATACAAAATTACATCTTCCACAAGCAATACATCTTTGAGAGTACTCAGCCCACATTGTTGATTTCATTACCTCTAAGTTTAAATCATCTGGAATATTAACTTCTACTTCATTTTCTGTAACATAGTCTGTAGTTACTTCTAATTCCTCTTTTAAATTAAATACAGATAATATTTCATTATCCTTTATATCAAGGTATACTTCATCTCCATTAACCTTAATATATGCATTATAGTCTTCTGTCTTATTAGTCCCCATACTTACACAGAAGCAATTCTCAAAGCTCTCTTCACACCCAATTAATATGAATTTACTTTTTTCTCTAAGCTTTTTATAATAAATATCTTCAAATCCATTTCTTAGATAAATATCATCCATTCTTTTTAATCCATGTAAATCACAGCTCCTTAAGAAGATTAATAAAGATTTTTCTTCTACTTTTGCTTCAGTCATTTTATCTTCTGTAAAAAAGAATAAGGTTTGACTTATTGGTAACAATACTTCCTTATATGAGAAATCAGATTTTTTATCAAATTCTATTTCTTCTATTGTAGATACTTCACCGTATCTAACTCTATCTGTATCTGAAAATGTTCCCGCTCCCTCAAATACCTTAGGAGCATATATTTTATACTTTTTAGAAAGTTCTTTTAGCCCTTGATTTACATCTTCAACCTTAAACTTGTATCCCATCTTAAACACCTCGTTAACGTAATTCGCCTTATTATTGTTATAATATTAACAATCTTATGTTAATATTATAAATTTTTTCATAAAAAAAAACTGTGATATTCATCACAATTTATTTTTTATTATTCTATGAAATTTTATACAGACCTATTTAGTGCTTTTGAAGTATTTAACTAGTTCTTCTCTATTTATAACAATTATTTTTCTATTTTTGTTTAAGATTAGATTTTTATCTACTAAAATTTTTAAGGCTCTTGATATGGTTTCTCTTGGGATTCCAAACATTTCTGCTAAATATGTTACAGTAATATTTAAGTTTATTAGTGTTCCTTCTTCAACCTGTATACCATAATCCTTTGAAAGCTTCCATAGCTTTGCAGCTAATTTTTTTTCTACTTTAATTGGAACTGAATTTTTACTTTGCCTATAAAGTCGTCTAACCTTTATGGCTAGTGAATTTATTACTTCTTTTGTTAGTTCGAAGTCATTTTTCATTACCTCTATAAATTGTTCTCTTCTGAAGCATAGTATTTCTCCCTCTTCAAATATTTCACAATTTATTGATGCTGGCAAATTATCTATAATTACTGCATTTATTATTTTATTTTTTCCTAAAATAAATACTACTTTCTTATGAGCTGATTCGCTTATTTTATATAGGGATACTTTTCCACTATACACTATATAAATATAGTTAACCTCATCCTTATCTCTAAATAGCATTTCTCCTTTTTTTAGGGATTTAATTACTCCAAAGCTTGATAGTTCTTCTATTGTGCTTTCCTTTAAGTTATGAAATATCTTTAGATTTTTTAATTTTTCCTTAATACCATTCCCCATGCCTACCTCGCCATATACTGTCATAATTTTAAATTAATCATAGCATGGATTTAAAATTCAGTAAAACCTAAATTATGTTATTTCTTATAATAGTCCTTCTTTTGCATAGTTGTTTATTGCTCTACTAATATAGCTTATTGTACAGAATGCTTTATCTATTCTCTCTGCTGCTAGCTTTAATCCTGATATTAGATTCTTTTCTGATAGGGTTTCTAATAATATCATTATGCTTATTGTATTTATACTTCCATCCTTTGTATCAAGTACTCTTGATGCTTTTATTTTATCGTTTGTCATTGCTTGTGCCACTGCTTCTCTTAGCTCGTTACTTATTTCTAGTTCTGGCATTTCTTCAAAGATTCTTACTTCTTTTTCGTCAAAGCTTAGATTTTTACATTCACTTATGTCTGTTCCTACTAGGATTACATTCTTGAATTCTGCTTCTTTAAAGTCTACTCCACTTAGGTTTGCTCCTTCAAATATTGTATCTTCAAACTTACTTTTCTTGAATTTACTTTTTTTTAGGTTTGTTCCTACAAACTCTGTTCCTTTAAATGTGCATCCAAAGAAGTTACAAGATTTAAAATGTGCTCCTCTAAAGCTTGCATAGTTAAAGTTTGAACCTGTGAAGTCACTTCCATAGCAGTTACTTTTTCTTAAGTCATTGTACATGAAGTTTTTGTTTTGTTTTACTGTATCTTTATAATGAAATCTATTGTTACTCATTTTTTTCTCCTTGATTTATATAATTTTTTTGTTGTTTAACAACTTATTATATCTATTTTGTGAGTTAAATACAAATGCTTTATATTTGTATTCTAGTTTATTCCAACAAAAGAGTTAGCATTAACACTAACTCTTTTTGAATTTAACTATAATAATCTGTAACATTAATTGTATCATTTAACCAATAACCTAATTAAATTTTCTATTCTTCTTCTATTGTTCCTATAAATTTTACTATATTTTCATACTTCTTAGGAATACCATCCTTAGTAGTCCAATTTTTCACATTTTTAAATTCATATGTTGTTTGTATATATTCTACTAGCTCATTTAGACTATCCCTTTTTATTAACTTTCCATTTATTATTGCTACACTTACTTTTGATTTCATTTGTAATTCTCCCTTATAATAATTTTTTCATTAATTATTATGTATATTTGTGCTATGTTTATACTTTTATAGCCATATTTTTGCACTTATAAATATAAATATAATGGTTATTGCTATACAAATTATTTTGGAGAGCATTTTTTCATCTTTTTCTTTTATTATTTCCCATATATCTTGTATATGGAAAATTAAATCTATTATAAAGTTAATCATTTTTCCCTCTCATGTAACTATAGTATATCTCTTTAAATTCCTATTACTTATTATATAACATATTTTATAATTGCATTTTTAGCAGCTTCATCAGCTAAGTCATTATATATACTTTCATTACTGTGAGCCTTTACCTTTATGAAATATATATTTAATCTTTGACTATAATCCTCTATAAATCTAACATACTCTTGAGTATATCTATTTTTTGCCTTCCATTCTCCAGTTGCCCATAATGATATATTCTTTAAATCATGATATATTGCTACATTTTTAGCACCTGTTTCTTCTGCTTTTTTTAATGCAAGCTTTGTTGCTTCTAATTCACCTACTATATTCCATTGATCCCATTCATCATACCCAGCTTCATAAAATGTTTTATAGTCCGTTAAGTTTTTATTTAGTACTACAACTCCTGAACCAAATACTTTATTATTTTTATCATAGCTACCATCTACAAATGCAACATAATCAAAATCTTTATGAATTTCACTTGGGTTAATGTAGGTTTTTGAACTCTTAACCTTTGCCTTACTTTTTATAGGCTCTACATCATATCCTATTTTATTTATCTTATCACTACTTACTTTCTCTTTTACTGGTTTTACTTTTTCCTTATTTTGATTTACTATAACTTCAGTATTATTTCCTGATGAACTTATTCCCATATAGGCTTCTGCTTCTGCTAAGGTTGTAAAACTCTTAAACTGTGCACCTGAAAATCCTGTAACTCTACTTTTACATTCATCCCAAGTTTCAACTATACCTGGTGTAAGTCCTTTTTTTATTGCATAATATTTCTTCGCCATTTTTTCCTCCTAATGCTTCTTCTATACCTAATAATCTATTATAATTCTTAATTACAATTTTAACATTTTAACAACAAAAGAGATAGAATTTCTTCTATCCCTAATATAATTTCTTCTATCATAGTCATTTTAAACAATCTTAGTTGTCCAATCCTCACAGTTCCATATATCAGTTACAACATCCCTATAAAACTCAGGTTCATGGGAAACAAGTAAAATACTTCCCTTATATTCCCTTAAAGCTCTCTTTAATTCATCTTTAGCATCAACATCAAGATGGTTAGTAGGCTCATCAAGAATTAAAATATTACTCTCATTATTTAAAATCTTACAAAGTCTAACCTTAGCAGCCTCACCACCAGATAAAACCATAATTCTTGATTCAAGTTGCTTAGAAGTAAGACCACACTTAGCAAGCATTGCTCTTATTTCATATTGAGTCTTACTTGGGAACTCCTCCCAAACCTCCTCAATACAAGTGTTTCCATTCCCACTTCTATCCTCTTGCTCAAAATATCCAATATGCTGATAATCACCCTTATGAACCTCACCAGATAAAGGATTAAGAATTCCAAGCAAACTCTTTAAAAGAGTAGACTTACCAAGACCATTAGCCCCAACTAAAGCAATCTTTTGCCCTCTCTCCATATAGATATTAAGAGGCTTTGTTAAAGGAGAATCATATCCAATAACTAAATCCTTAGTTTCAAAAATAACCTTCCCTGAAGCTCTCGCACCCTTAAAGTTAAACTCTGGCTTTGGCTTTTCCTTAGAAAGCTCAATTACTTCCATCTTATCAAGCTTCTTCTGTCTTGACTTAGCCATATTAGCAGTTGCAACATTAGCCTTATTTCTAGCAACAAAATCTTCAAGTCTTGCTATTTCTTTTTGTTGCTTCTCATAAGCAGCTTCAAGTCTCTTCTTATTTTCCTCATATAATCTTCTAAACTCATTATAATCACCAACATATCTTGTAAGCTTTCTTTCCTCAACGTGGTAGATTAAGTTAACAACATCATTTAAGAACGGAATATCATGAGAAATCAATATAAATGCATTCTCATAGTTTTGTAGATATCTCTTAAGCCATTCAATATGCTCCTCATCTAAGTAGTTTGTAGGCTCATCTAGAAGTAATATATCTGGGTTCTCTAAAAGTAATTTCCCTAAAAGAATCTTAGTTCTTTGTCCCCCTGATAAATCATCTACATCTCTATCTAATCCTAAATCTAAAAGTCCAAGCCCCTTAGCAACCTCTTCAACCTTAGGGTCAATTACATAAAATCCATTATGATCTAAAAGATCTTGAATTGTAGCTGTTCTTTCAAGCATTTTTTCAAGTTCCTCAGGAGTAACCTCACCCATTTTCTCATAAAGAGAATTCATTTCTGCTTCTAAATCAAAAAGATATTTAAAGGCATCTCTTAAGGCATCTCTTATGCTTTGTCCCTTTTGTAGTGCCGCATGCTGGTCCATATATCCAACTCTAACATTGTTTGACCATAATACCTTACCTTCGTCTGGCATAAGCTTTCCTGTTACTATATTCATAAATGTAGACTTACCCTCACCATTTGCTCCTATAAGTCCAACATGTTCTCCTTTTAATAATCTAAAAGAAACTTCTTCAAAAATTGCTCTATCACCAAAACCATGATTCATATCTTTAACTGTTAAAACGCTCATCTTTTCCTCCTATATAAAAACCTTATATATTTTTTGTAAATATACTAGTTTAAAATTCACTGCTATAATAGCACCTAAACTTATTTCTTTAATTTTTTCAACCTTAAAACATTATTCAAAAATTCTTTCTTTAAATAGTTTAAATTATCACGTATTTCTTGTCAATTTAAGTTTAAGGTTTTTATACCATTCTTTACAAAAGTATTGTATATTTCCCCTTTATTACGTGGTATAATATGGATAATATATAACTAGGAGGTATACTATGGCTACATGGGTAAGTCACTTTAGAATTGCAAATTATTTTTTAGACAAACTTCAAGTTGAACATAAGAATTTTATTGTAGGCAATATTGGCCCTGATTGTGGAGAACCAAATGAAGATTGGACTAGTTTTTCACCATCTTCATCAATAACACATTTCACACCAACAGGGAGTAAAAGCAAAATAAAATATGAAGATTTTTACGAAAAATACCTATCTGATACTACAAACTTAACTAAAGAATCATATTCCTTTTATCTAGGGTATTATATACATTTATTAACTGATGTTAATTATTCAAAAAATATTGCTAAACCTAAGGTAAATTATTTTATAAAGGAAATAGACTCACTTCCAAAACTTATACAGCTTATGAAGGAAGATTGGTATGATTTAGATCATCTCTATTTACAAACTAATCCTGATTTTTATCCTTTTAAGGTGTTTTCTAATATAAAGGATTTTAAAAATGTCTATTTAGATTTTTATTCTGATACAGCATTTATAAAGCAAATAACCTATATAACTTCCTTTTATAAGGCATCTCATGATAACCTTAATAGGGAATATCCTTATTTAAACAAAAATGAAATGGACAACTTTGTTTTAAATTGTTGTAAAGAAATAGAATCTATCTTAAAAGATAAAGAAATAATTACGTAAGTAAAAGGAGCCCTATAAAAAGAGCTCCTTTTACATTTACCTGATTGCTACCATTGCTAACACTCCCACCTCTTAAGGTGGGAGCTAAGCACTGCTACACGCCTAGATAAGTGATTCTAGAATTATTCTTGTACTGGTGTATTTGTTATATTTTCAAAAGAATTAACAATAATGTACTTAGAATCTCCAACCTTTATATACTTAACCTTAATTTTATCTCCTACTGAAGTTAAGGCAACCTCTCTTGAAGTTTCTGTAGAAACAGTGAAGATGTGTTCATTTCCTTTAATCTTAATATCATAGATACTAGATCCATCCTTAATAACAACCCCAACTCTTTCAACTTCACCCTCTAAAGTTTCCTCACTACCACTTCCCTCAAGAGAAATATTAGTGTTAGTTAATCCCTCTAAATACTTATTTAAAGTACCTTGAAGTGTATCTCCAACTCCAACAGTGTTAAAGTTCTTTACGTTAACCATAGCATATTGTTTAACTAATCCACTTGAATCTTGTAGTGTCATAAAATATGTTGGCTCATTTTGAATATTAATTAAATATGGGAATGTAGCCTTATATCCAAACTGTTGAACCTTACCTTCTGCAGACTTCATCGCAGCTGCCTCTGTTGCCCCTGCTGTCTTGTACATAGTAGTTTCTCCAGTTCTTGTATTAGTTAAAGTAAATCCAACTAAACTTTCATCACTACCAACTGATGTAATTCCTGTGTAGTAATAACAAACCTCATTGTTGTAAATAATGTTCATACCTTGAGTTGGCATTAACTTATCCTTATCTGAGAAGTTAAATATACCGTGTACTAGTTCTCCCCATTTGCTTAAATAGTTATTAATAAATGATATTGGTTGAATTCTATCAACCCACTTTGGCATATTTTCTATGTCATATACTTCTGATTCTCCAGTTTGTGCATCTAAGATTAATGCTCCAGTTGCCTTATATTCTGCAAGTCCAATAGCATTATCATATCTTGTAATAACCCAGTATGGTCTTCCCTCATCATCTAATTCGAATGTGTAATCAGTATGACCTGCTTTAAAATCTCTTAAATATGCAGCTCTATCTAAGTCTGAGAAAAGATATGCTGACTCTAAATATTTAATATTAAGTTCTTTCCCATTTAACTCAGTAACTAGCTGAACATCATTCGTGTTAGTTGCACTAACCTTTATGTATCCTGCAGTTCCCTTACTGTTTGAAAGCCACTTAAACAGTGACGTGTGCTCCAATGGTGCAACATAGTAAAGTTGTCCATTTACACTTTGTAGTGTTAAGTCTCCAACAGTAACTTGGCTTCCAAGGCTTGGTATTTCTCCTAACTTCTTATCAGCTAATTTATCTGCTAGAACCTTATCAATTATCGGTAATTGATTTAAGTCCATGTACTTAATTTGTGTTGAGAATTCAACCTCGTTAACTTGACCTATTAAGTCTCTATGAGCTTTATAGTTTACAATTGGACTGAATGCTATATTTAATCCAACATACACTAAACCACCTAAAACACCTAGGGTTATGTATTTTTTATTAAAGTTTATTATCCCGTATGCTAATGATACCCCGATAAATGGTATAAAAATAACATAGGCACTTAGAGTTATATCTAATATCATTCTGCTGTTAAGTACTTGAAGTAATATAAATGCTATATATGCAAGTAGTAACCACTTTAAAAATCCTTTAGTACTTCCACCATTTCCTTTTGGTGTTCTGTTTTTAAATTTTGAAAATAAATCATTTAAATCTTGAAATTCATTTTGATGAAACATATATTCCTGCTCCTTTTCAACATATTGTTATTATAATATCATAATACAATATTAAATACCACATATTTTTTAAAATTTTTAAAGTTTTATACTATACACATAACCTAAAAAAGAGCTGAGCACTAATAATCTAGTGCAACAACTCCTTAAAAATCCTATTTAAAGTCCTCAATTCTAATTATGTTATCAATCTTTTTAACTGTGGAAAGCTCATAAATATCATCAATAGCATTAACTATTTGCTCCTCAGTAGTATAGTGAGTAACAAGTACTAGCGTAACAAGCTTAGCCCCATTCTCCTCACCTCGTTGAATAACAGAACGTAAACTCACATTATTTTCTCCAAAAATAGCCGTAATCTCTCCTAAAACCCCTGGTTTATCCATAACTGTTGTTCTAATATAATACTTACTTTTAACATCAATTATATCTCTAATTTCCTTTTCCCAAAGATTATTTTTAACAGTAGGAGTTGCACTTTCTATATCAATATTACTTCTTAAAATAGCAATCATATCAGAAACCACAGCACTACCAGTTGGTAAATCTCCAGCCCCTCTTCCATAGAACATTAAATCTCCAACAGCATTCCCCTTAACAAAAACAGCATTAAAAGAGTCATACACATTAGCTAGTGGATGATTTTTTGGTATCATTGTTGGATGAACTCTTAGCTCTAATTTACCATCAACATCCTTAACAATGGCAAGAAGCTTAATAACTAGATTAAATTGCTTAGCGTATTCCATATCTATAGACCTAATATGAGTAATACCCTCCCTATATACATTATCAACCTCTATCTTTGTACCAAATGCTAAAGATGATAATATAGCTAATTTATATTGAGCATCATACCCCTCAATATCAGAAGTTGGGTCTGCTTCAGCATATCCAAGCTCCTGAGCCTCCTTTAAGGCAGCATCAAAGCTTAATCCCTCAAGCTCCATTTTAGTTAAAATATAATTAGTAGTTCCATTAATAATTCCATATAATTGTTCAACCTTATTAGCAGTTAAACTTTCATTTATTCCTTGAATAATTGGTATTCCACCAGCAACACTTGCTTCATAATAGAACATTACACCCATTTCATCAGCCTTTTCAAAAAGCTCATCTCCACCAGTTGCAAGTAACATTTTATTTGCTGTAACTATATGCTTCTTTTTGCCCATTGCTGATAGCATATACTCCCTAGCTGGTTCAATTCCACCCATTACCTCTATAACAATTTTAATAGAATCATCATTTAATATTTCATTAAAATCAGTTGTAAGCAACTGCTCTGGAATATCAACTCCTCTATCCTTACCTAGGCTTCTTACTAAAACCTTAGAAACCTCAACCTCATACCCTGAACGTTTCATTATTTCTTCTCTGTTCGCCTTTAGAATCTTCCAAACTCCACGTCCAACATTACCTAGCCCAAGTAATGCTATTTTAACCTTTTTCATAGCTTTGCCCCCTTGAATTAAAGCAGAGTATTTCTCAAGCTCTAATTATAATTCTTTACTTAACCCTATTATATTACTAATATTAAAATTTTTCCATATATTTTTTATACTTCCATTAATACAAACATTTTCTTCAATTAACTCTTTTGATACACTTTTTTCGTCAATTTATATTATAATAATACTACACCATTCAAATTAAGGAGATTTATATGAAAAACAAAAAAATTTTATTATATTCAATGATATGTGTTTTATCCTTTACACTACTTTCATGTTCTAGTAAAAAAGTTACTAGTTCACCAAATGACAACATAGAAAGTCCACCTCCAACTGTTACTAAACCTAATGAAGATAAACCTACTAATGAGAGTAAGCCAAATACAGAGGATAAACCACTCATTGAAGAAAAACCAAATACAGAAGACAAACCAACTGATGAGATTAAGCCTGAAACACCTAAACCAACACCAAGCAACCTAAATAATTCAAAAATTAGCTGGTGGTATGTTCCAAATAAAGAGGGAAAAACTCCAGGAATAAACTCTAAAATTGGCTTTGATTTAAATAAGTATAATGGATTATATGTAGGAGATACCTCAAGAAAGGTTCTATATCTAACAATAGATGAAGGATACGAAAATGGATATACCTCTCAAATATTAGATGTTTTAAAGAAAAATAATGTAAAGGCTACATTTTTTGTTACCTCCCCTTATATTAAGTCACAACCTGACTTAATTAAAAGAATGGTAGCAGATGGTCATATTGTTGGTAATCACAGTAAGAATCATCCTTCAATGCCATCTGTGTCATCAGATACATCAAAATTTAATAATGAATTTAAAGATGTGGAAGTGTTATACAAAAACCTAACTGGATTAGATATGCCAAAATTTTTCAGACCTCCAATGGGAGAATACTCTGAAAAAACTATGTCAATGACAAATTCTCTAGGATATAAAACAGTATTTTGGAGTTTTGCTTATAATGATTGGGACGTAAATAATCAACCTGATAAGACATATGCAAAACAAAAAATAATGGATGGATTACATCCTGGTGCTGTACTTTTACTTCACGCAGTTTCCAAAACAAACACTGAAATATTAGATGAAGTAATTAAAGATGCTAAAGCCTTAGGCTATGAATTTGAACTTATTAATTAAAAAACAATTAGGGATGCCCTTTACGGACATCCCTTTTAATTTATCTTTTTCCCTTATCAAATGCCTCACCAACAGCCTTTGGAGCCTGGCTTGACTTTGAGAATACAACTAAAGCAATAAGAGTTGCTACATATGGGAATATTTTTAAATATATTTGTGGTATACTTTGAAGTTCTGGTACAACCTGTGAAACATTGGCGATAGTTGCTGCAAATCCAAAGAAGAAGGTAGCTCCTAAAATACCAAGTGGCTTCCATTGACCAAATATTAAAGCTGCTAATGCAAGGAAACCAAGACCTGAGACAGTTCCATTAAACTCACTTGCATAGGTTGTTATTATAATAGCACCACCAAGGGCCGCTAAAGCACCAGATATAACAACTCCAATATATCTCATTTTAATTACATTAATCCCTGCTGCATCTGCTGCATGTGGATTTTCACCACAAGCTCTAAGTCTTAACCCAAATCTAGTTTTGTATAATATAAATACACTAATAAATAATATAACTAAAACTAATATTGTTGTTGGATAAACATCCTTAAAGAATAAATCACCAACAACTGGAATTTGAGATAATCCTGGTATGTCCATCTTTTGGAAAGGTCTTATTATTCTTATATTTCCACTTCCTGTAATAGTTCTTGCAAGGAATACAGTTAAAGCCCCTGCAATCATATTAATAGCTGTACCTGATATTACCTGGTCAGCCTTTAAGGTAATACTTGCAAAAGCATGTAATAAAGAGAATACCCCTCCAATAATTGCTGCAACTAATAACCCTATCCACAATGGCATTGCTCCATTTGAACTCTTTTCTAAGGTTGAAATAGTTACTGCTCCAATAAATGAACCAACAATCATTAATCCGTCAAGCCCAATATTAACAACACCACTTCTTTCAGAATAAAGAGCACCTAATGCTGTTATTAGTAGTGGAATAGTGAATCCAATTGCATATGGAAATAAATCAATTATAGTATCTAACATATTAATCCACCTTCCTTTCCATATTTGTTTCACCATTTACTGGCATCATTAATTTTTTCATTTGCTTCTTTTTCTTATGTTTATCTATAAATCCACCAATTAGTACACTTGTAGCTGCAAAATAAATAATTGTAGCCATAATTGTATCAGCTATCTCTGGTGGTATTTGAGTTTGAGCATTCATAAATCCTCTACCTGTATATAACACTCCAAAGAATAATGCTGCTGCTAAAACTCCAAATGGTGTATTAGCTCCAAGTAGAGCTATTGCTATTCCATCAAAGCCTTGTGATGGTAAAACTCCTATTTGCATTACATCAGCATTACCTGTATAGTGTACAACCCCTGCTAACCCTGCAAGAGCTCCTGATATCATCATAGATGATATAATACTCTTATTAACAGAAATCCCTGCATACTCTGCTCCATCCCTATTAAATCCAACTGCCTTTAATTCATATCCTAAAGTTGTTTTATTTAATATGAATGCCACAATTACAACTGCAATTATTGCAAGGAAAATTCCTAGATTTATATATGAACCATTAAACATATCACTTAATGCTTCTATTCTTAAGGTTGATTCTGGTGGTAGCTTCTTTGATTCTGTTTCTAAATAATCCCCTTTAAAGTATTGAGGAACTAAATAGAACACTGACCAAAAGGCAATCCAGTTCATCATAATTGTTGAAACTACTTCATTAACATTAAATTTAGCCTTTAATACCCCAGGAAGAATAGCCCAAGCTGCTCCCCCAATTATTCCTGCAAATATTACAACAAGAACTTGTAAAGGTCCTGGTAATGTAAATGTTAATCCTGCACCAATAGCACAAAATCCTCCAAATAACATTTGTCCTGGTGTCCCTATGTTAAATAAACCAGTTCTAAAAGCAAATGCAACTGATAAACCTGTTAAAATTAAAGGTGTTGCTGTTGCTATTGTATTACCAAATCTCTCTAGATTCATAAATGCACCCTTAAGTAAGAATGTATAAGCCTCTATAGGATTTTTTCCAATTGCTAAAATTAATATAGCTCCAAAAATAAGTCCAAGAAGAACAGCTAGTACTGATAATAATCCTTTTTTCTTCATTACTTGTCCCCCTCCTTAATTCCTGCCATCATTAATCCAATTTCATTTTCATTTGTTTCTTTAGCATTAACTATCCCAATTAACTCACCGTTATTAACAACAGCTATTCTATCAGAAACATTTAAAATTTCATCTAATTCTAAAGATACTAAAAGTACCCCCTTGTTGTTATCTCTCTCTTGTATTAATCTTTTATGAATATATTCAATAGATCCAACATCAAGCCCTCTAGTAGGTTGAACTGCAATTAAAACGTCTGGATTACCTTCAATCTCTCTACCAATTATAGCTTTTTGTTGATTTCCTCCTGAAAGAGTTCTTGCTTGAGATAAAACTCCCTCCCCTGACCTAACATCAAAGGTTTTTAAGATTTTATCTGCATACTCTCTAATTGCCTTCTTATTTATTAATCCCTTTTTAGAGAAGGGTGCCTCATCATAAACCTTAACAACCATATTTTCCTCTAGGGTGTAATCTAAGATTAACCCATGTTTATGTCTATCTTCTGGTATATGAGCTAGTCCATCCTTAATTCTTTTTCTAATCTTGTCATTTGAAATATTCTTATCTTTATAAGTTATTTTTCCTGACTCTATTTTTCTAAGTCCAGTAATAGCTTCCACAAGTTCTGTTTGACCATTTCCTTCTACTCCTGCAATTCCAAGAATTTCTCCCCTTCTTAGCTCAATTGAGAAGTTTTTAAGACCTAAAACCTTCTTATTATTTTTTACGTTTATATTTTCAAGTTTTAAGATTACTTCCTTTGGAGTTCCCTCTTCCTTTGAAATCTTAAATGAAACCTCACGCCCAACCATCATCTTAGCCATTTCACTTTCTGATGTTTCAGCTACATTAACAGTTCCAATATACTTTCCACGTCTAATAACTGTACATTTATTTGCAACTGCCTTTATTTCCTTTAATTTA
>JBOFVP010000444.1:0-1877 GCA_051653165.1 Clostridium sp. | reverse complement strand
TGCCCCTCATCAAAATCCATTAAGAAAATAGCTGTAGATAAACCATCACAATATGCACTGCACTTTCCAACAACAGTAACACTCAAAAAATCTGACTCCTTAGGATACCCAGTTAAAGGATTTATTATATGTCCATATATATTTCCATTGTTCACAAAATACCTTTCATATATGCCTGAGGTAACAATAGACTCATTTTTAGCGTATATAGCCCCTAAATAATCCCCTCTTTTCCCTAAAGGGTTCTGAATTCCAACAGTCCAAAAATCCTTCCCCTTTGGAGAATTATAAACATAAACATTACCCCCTAAATCAACATATCCATATTCAATTTTCCCCTCTTTATAAATATCAATAATTCTATCTGCCGCATATCCCTTTGCAATTGCACCTAAATCTACACATTGATTTTTTCTAAGCTGTACAACCATCTCATCCTCAATAAAATCAATACCATTATAATCAACTAAATCCAATGCATTCTCTATTTCTTTTGCAGTTGGAACCCTTTCATCTTTGGAGAAAATCTTCCAAAGGTCTACTATAGCTGCAACTGAAACATCAAAAAATCCCCCTGTTAATTTAGATATCTCCTTAGCCATTTTTATAACCTTAAAGGTGTCTAAAGAAACTCTACAGCTTCCATTTTTGTTTAACTTATATACCTCACTTGTTGATTTAAAAAAGCTCATCTTATCTTCTAAATTTTTCACAATAATCTCAGCTTTATTTAAAACCTCCTCACCATTTTCACCACATATATCCTGATTTATTATTGTCCCCATTGATAAAAACTCACTATGAAAACTCTTCATTTTTTACCTCTTTGATAATGCATTTTCTACTGATTTCATCAAAACCTTACTACTACTTGTAGCACCTGATACCACATCTACATTTAAGCTTTGCTTGTCTATTATTTTTTGAATAACCCCCTCACCAGGCTTTCCTTTTCCATTGTTGTGTTCAAGTATTTCTATATTTGTAATACTTTTATTTTTTACTTCTACTTTTACCTTTGCAGATACCATTTCTGCATCAAATTCACCTTCGTATACACCATTTTCTATATTGTTTAAGTTAATGTCTTCAATTTTCATTTCTGAAATTATTTTCTTATAATTAGTAACCTTTCGATAATAGCTATATCCAATTATTGAAACTCCTATCACTATAACAACTATCCCTATTATTAGAATTTTTTTCATACCTATCTCTCCTCTACATTTTTATTGATTTTAATATTAAATCGAAGCCTATATCTGTAACATGTTCTATATCTTTTTGAAAGTTGCTTCTAATATACTCTTCTTTCCTTGAAAAAGTATTTACAAATCCAATTATTGATGACCATAGAATTAATGATAAATCAACAATATCAATTGTATTAATTATTTCTCCCTTTTCTACCCCTTTTGCTATTGTGGTTTGTAGGATATTTATTGTATTTTCATCTATCCCATCACAATTAACAATTAGTGAGTCATGTTCAAATATAGCTTTATAATACCCTCTATGATTCTTTTCAAATTGTAATAAGCTTTTCCCCATTTTTTTAATTCTAGTTATTTCTGATTCACATTCTTCTTTAACAACCTCTATAAACATATTGTTTAAAATCTCTGTTCCCCTATCTATTATTTCTAAATATATCTCCTCCTTACTTTTAAAATAACTATATAAAGTCCTCTTAGTTACCCCTGATTCTTTTGCTATTTCATCTATGGTTGTACTGGTATATCCTTTATCAAATATTAGTCTTTCTGATACTTTTATTATTTCGTTTTTATTCATAAGCTTTTTCTTATCTCTTAAATTTTCCATTTCTCCTCCTTGGTATACTCAAAGTATACTTTGTATACCCATAGTATACTCTT
>JBOFVP010000443.1:0-1324 GCA_051653165.1 Clostridium sp. | reverse complement strand
TTTATCAATTTTATTCATATAATTACCCTCATAATTCTTATAATATACTAACATTATCATATTAAATCTTATCTTCAACTAGCTCCTACATAAATCTCTACTCCTTAAAATAACCCTTAAGCTTCTCATCACAAATCCTATCAATCAAAACCCTATCCTCAAAAGAAAGCTTCTTAAATACAAACTTATTGAACATAACATACTCAACATCCTTACATCTCTCCATAAACCTCATATCCTCAAAACGCTTAAAAGGATTAGATAAAATATTCTTCAAAGCCTTCTTTCTATCAATCTCATCCTCATTATATAAAGACTTCTTTTTTTCAGCCTCAAGCCCTCTAGACTTTCTCTCCTCATAGAAATCAACAAAATAATCAACCAATTCCTCTAATAATACCCTTCCCTTATCATCCATACACTCAATCATACCCTTCAATAAAACAGGCTTATAAGAATAAGACATATCCATTTTCTCTACAAACTCCATAAACATATCCTTAAGGTTATTATTATCAATTAACTTCCATCCAAACTCCTCTGCATAAGCCTTAACACTTTCCTCTTTAAAATATTTAAAGCTTACATTAGCACAAGGAACCTCAAGATCTGCTAAAATCTTTCCCTCCCTAATATACTTTGAAACAGTTTCCCCTTGAACGTTAACCATTCTAACAAATTCAATTTGGGATATCATATTCTTAGCATCCTCATACCAATTGAATAAATCAATATACTCCATATCCTTCACATCTATTGGTAAATCTAAAAGTTCTACTGGCTTTTCTCCCCTCTTTAAAAGTTGATTTTCAAAAGCCATATTTGAACTCTTTCCAACTAATAACCCACCTGGAACATACTGCTCCATATTAAACATTCTATGAGCTGAAAGTGGCGTATTATAAAGATTTGCACCATCAATAAAATCAAATACTAATATTTCATCCTTCCCCTCAGCCTTTCTCGTCCCTCTTCCAAGCTGCTGCATATATATAGTTTTTGACATTGTTGGTCTAGCCATAAATAAAACTTCAGTTTTTGGACTATCCCATCCTTCATTTAATAAATCACAGGCACATAATACTTGTATTTTTCCATTTTCATAGTCACTTAATATTTTTTCTCTTTTCTGCTTCTTTAAACCACCTGATACCGCTTCTGCTTTAACCCCTTCTTTTCTTAAAAGGTAGGCAATCTCTTCTGCATTAGCAACTGATGCACAGAATATTACAGTCCTTTTTCCTGAAACATAGTTTAAATAAGTTTGTACAATAATATTGTTTCTTTCTGGAACAAATAATTTAGCCTCTAAATCCTTTGTATC
>JBOFVP010000442.1:0-40457 GCA_051653165.1 Clostridium sp. | reverse complement strand
AAAATATCAAAGGAAGAAGCTCAACAAATGTATGATCAATATAAAGAGTACATAGAAAAATGGGATGGTAGTGGAAAATTAGAAGGTAAATGCAAAGGTGGAAGAAGAAATATTTCACCAAATAGAGAAGAAAAATAAATTTTAATTCTAAATATAGAAAAAAAGTATATTTATTTAATGATAATAAATTTATAAGGATTTATGATGAATATAATAAATATATTTATGCTTGTAAATAGTTTAGTTATATTGTTTTTTAGTGTTAGAAGAAGCTATATCACATATATAGTTTCAATAATAAATATAGCTATCTATGGAATACTTTCAATAAAAAATGGATTTGTATTAGAAGGGTTAGTTAATTTAATTTTATTTTTACCAATATTTTTAATAGGGGTAATTAAATGGAGGAATAATTCATCTAATGGTATAAGGAATATTAATAAATTAAATATTTTTGAGTGGATGATTTATATAGTGGCTATGATAGTTGTTAGTTTGACTATTAGGTATTTTTTTAGGCTTACTTGGATAGGATCAGGTCACATACAACCTATTATAATATCAATGACTTTTGTATCAGAGTTAATGAAAATGGAAGGATACTATGAGCATTGGTATATAAAAAGTAGTGAATATTGTATAAGTCTATATTTATTAATAGTATCTCAATTAACAGGAGGCACTAATTTAATAGAATTAGGATTAATTATTATACAACTTTTCTTAAGTTTTTATGGAGCATATAAATGGAAGTATGAATAAATCAAGGCCATATAACATATAGTTATATGGCCCATTATATTTAGAGTGACTCTAAAAATTAAAGATTTCTTTAATTTTTAGGGTTACTCCTTCTTTATCATTACTATCTGCTACAAAGTTACCATATTGCTTCATATCATCAAGTGAATTTTCCATAACATATGAGTGATAAGCTTGTGATAATAGTTCAATATCATTGTAATAATCACCAAAAGCCATTGTATTTTCTTTAGAAAGGCTAAGTTCATCTTGCAATACTTTCAATGCAGCTCCTTTGTGAACACCCAAATTCATAATATCAACCCAAATAGATCCTGAGACTACAACTTTAAGCTCATTTGAGAAATGTTCAGTCAATACAGGATATGAGTTAGTAAGTGCATCATTTAAGTCACATATAGCTATTTTAAATATTTCATCATCAATACTATTAACATCATTAAATTGGTGAACTGTTAAATAGTATTTATTAATTTCCTTGAAAAAATCTTCATTTTCAGTACATACATAACCACCTTTTATACCACAAAGAATAGGTGTAGTATTAGGTATTCTTGAACATACAGTCACAACATCATTAATTAATTCTTTATTTAAAGTGTTTTTATAAATAGTTTTACCTTTATGTACAACTAAGGCACCGTTATCTCCTATATAGCTTAGTTGATCTGAGTAAGGAGAAAAGTTCTCATAAAGGGTAGAATAAGGCCTACCACTAGCTGCAACAAAAGTCACATCTTTTTCATTTAATTTACTTAAAATACTAAAGAAATCCTTAGGAAGTTCCTTTTTTTCATTTAGTAATGTTCCATCCATATCGCTTGCAATTAGTTTTATCATAAGTAAGTCCCCCTTAAATAATAAATATTTACTTTATCATAACATGAAGTCTCAATAGGGACAAGTTGGTTATCTTGTTAAATAAAGAGTTTATGAAAAATAAAGATTAACAACATCATTAGAATCAATAAAATTCCATTTAATATTTTCAATTAATATTTCTCTACCTAAACTTATATAGTGTGTTTCTTCAAGTTCCTTATAATCATTTTTATCAATATTATAAACATTGATGATGTTTTCTGGAGTATTTCTAGTAAATATAGATTGTCTATAAATATTAGAACACTCTAATAGTATAGGATCTAATTCTTCTTCTCTTAAGTCAATAACAGCGTGTGCTGCATGACTTGAAAGGGTAGAATCATCGAAAATAGCTAGTCCAAATTTATTAGGAATTAAACCTTTCTCTTCATCTGAAAGCTTATTATACTTTATATCTAAGATACTTGAAAAAGTAGATGTTGTCATTTTCTTTAATTTATTTATTTTTAAATGTATGCAAGCTAAATAACATTTTAGAGAATTATTAGGCTTGTTTAATAAATAATTTACATTACCTAATAGATTAAAAGTTGAGATGTTATGTGGATCAAGCTTAATAGCATTTATTAAGGCTTGATTAGCTTTTAAAAAATCACCTTCAATTATTTTATCTTCTGCAAATTTTGTAAGAATAAGTACATCTTTCATTTAAAACCCCTCCGTATAATAAACTAAATACTATTATAACATTTACATAATTTAGCAACAAGGGGTTAAAATGTAAAATTAGTATATTATTTTAAATTTTTTCTCATCTTCAACTAAAGATACTTTTTTATAGGAAATGTTAGAAACATCTATAAATCTGTTACCATGTCTTACATGACTTATAAATAATTCAATATTACAGGCATCTCCTTGAACATAAAGTTCAACCATACCATTATCCATATTACGTGCGCTACCTGTTAATCTATATTTATTAGCTGCAGCAGTGGCAAAATATCTAAAGCCAACTCCTTGGACTTTTCCTTCTACAATAATCAATAATCTATTCATAAATAATCCTCCATAGCTTTTATATAAATTATAGCATACTAACAAAAGATTGAAAATTGAGAAATATTATATAAACAATTTGATAAAAATAAGCATATGGTATAAAATAGAATTAATTCAATAAATAGGAGTGATAAATATGGAGCAAAGCTTAGTACTTATTAAACCAGATGCAGTATCAAGAAATTTAGTTGGAGCAATTTTAACTGAATATGAAAAAATAGGCTTAAATATAGTTGCAATGAAAATGGAAACTGCAACTCGTGAAATTGCAGAGGAGCATTATGGAGAGCATAGGGGAAAAGTGTTTTTTGAACCAACGGTTGAATTTATCATTAGTAGCCCATTAGTAGCATTAATATTCGAAGGAGAGAATGCTATTGAAAAAATTAGAGAAATAAATGGTGCAACAGATCCTGCAAAGGCTAAAGAAGGAACTATAAGAAAAAAATATGCAACTGCAATGAATAGAAATTGCGTTCATGCATCTGATTCAGTTCAAAGTGCAGAAAGAGAAATTTCAATTTGGTTTCCAAAATAAATGGACCAAAAAAACAGTAGAAAATTATTTTTCTACTGTTTTTTTATGATTTTAATTAATTTATAATTATTTATGATTTTTAACTCTTAGCCATGCTTCATCATATAGCTTTAAGTTTTCACCTAAATCAACGAATACTTCACATTTTTCAAGTATTTCTTTAGATGGATATAAAGCTTTAGCATCATCATCTAACATTTCAAAAGTTTTAGTGTTAGGTGTGGCATATTCAATTTCTTCAACATTTTTTAGAGCATTGTCAGGGTCACAAAGGAAGTTAATGAATTTTTCAGCATTAGTTTTATTCTTAGATCCCTTAACAATAGCCATTCCATCAAACCATTTATTAGATCCTTCTTTTGGAACTACATATTTTAAGTCAGGGTTTTCATTCATGATATAAGCAGCATCTCCTGACCAAACTGTAGCTAGAGCAGCTTCTTCATTAATCATAGCAGTTTTAACTTCATCAACTAAGTAAGCTTGAACTAATGGCTTTTGCTTGATTAATAGGTCAGCAGCTGCATTTATTTCAGAAGGAGTTGTTGAGTTAATTGAATAATTTAATTTTTTTAGAGCAACTGACATAGTATCTCTAATTGAATTAAACATTATAATTTGTTTAGAGTATTTTTCATTCCATAGTATATCCCAGCTATCAACAGTTTCATTAACTAGCTTTGGGTTATAAACTATTCCAACTGTTCCCCAAAGATAAGGAACTGAATATTCATTTGTTGGATCGTAAGCTAATCCTTTATAATCTTCTCCAATATATTTATAATTAGGAATGTTTGAAAAATCTATTTTTTCAAGCATATCTTCCTTAATCATCTTTTGAATCATATAATCTGATGGGAAAACAACATCATAGCTTGAATTTCCTGAATTTAATTTAGTATACATATCTTCGTTTGTTTCATAAGTATCATAAGTTACATCAATACCAGTTTCTTTTTCAAACTTTGTAATAAGGGTTTCATCTATATAATCCCCATTATTGAATACATTTAAAGTACCATTTTCTCCAATTGAAGAATCTTTTCCACACCCAACGAATAGGCCAAGTGATAGAACACCAACCATTAATAATGAAATAATTTTAGATTTTTTCAATTTTATCACCTCTCGTAAAACTTTTTTTATTAACTATTAACAACAGTATTAAAACTGTTAAGAACATCAAAGTTGATAATGCATTAATTTCAGGTTTTATTCCACGTCTTGCCATTGAATATATTTCTATAGAAAGATTTGTAACACCAGGTCCGTTAGTAAAGAAACTTATTACAAAATCATCAATTGACATAGTGAAAGCCATAAGGAATCCAGCAAAAATACCAGGTTTAATTTGAGGTATAATGATTTTACTCATTGTTTGCCATGGTGTTGCTCCTAAATCCTGAGCAGCTTCAACTGTATTGTCAGGCAATTGACGTAGTTTAGGTAATACAGATAATATTACATAAGGAATATTAAAAGTAATATGGGCTAAAAGCATAGTTTTAAATCCAAAATCAATATTTAAGAAGACGAATAAACTCATTAATGCTATACCTGTCACTATATCAGGATTTAATACCGGTAAGTAATTAACATTTAGAATAAGTTTTTTTCTTCTTCCAGACATATTATGGATTCCAATTGCACTAATAGTACCAACAACAGTAGCCACTACTGATGCTATGATAGCAATTAATATAGTGTAATAAAGTGCATCCATTATTCTTTGATTACTAAATAATTCAGCATACCATTTAAGAGTGAAACCTTGCCATTTTCCCATTGATTTTGAATCATTAAATGAAAATACTATAAGGGTGATAATTGGAGTGTAAAGAAAAACAAATATTATAGCTAAGTAAAATCTTTTAACAAAATTTTCAAGTTTTCTTACCATAAAGATGCTCCTCCTTCCATATCGTCATTATCAAATTTAGTCATTACAGCCATAGATATTAATATTAATATCATCATAATGATAGAGATTGCAGAACCGAAATTCCAATCACTCATAGTAGTAAACTGTTGCTCGATTAGATTTCCAAGTAACATGTATTGTCCACCACCTAATAACCTAGAAATTACAAAGGTTGAAACTGCAGGCATAAATACCATTGTAATACCAGAAAATACTCCTGGTAAACTTAAAGGAAAAATTACTTTAGTAAATATTTGATGTCTTTTAGCACCTAAATCATAAGCAGCATTTATTAAATCCTGATCCATTTTAGTTAATACGGTATATATTGGAATAACCATAAATGGAAGGAAGTTATAAACCATACCAAGCATAACTGCACCTTCTGTGTACAGTAGATTTAATGGTGATAATCCAATTGCTTCTAAAACACTATTTAATAACCCGTTTTTACCTAGTATAGGCAACCATGCGTAAGTTCTTAGTAGAAAATTCATCCACATAGGAACTATAAAAAGCATTATAATAAGATTTCTCTTATTTGGATTCATCTTAGCAATTATATATGCAGCAGGATATCCTATAATTAAGCATAAAACAGTAGAGTTAAAAGCTAATTGTAAGCTTCTCCAAAATACACTTGCATATTGGCTATTCATTAAACGTTCGTAGTTAGCTAATGTAAAAGTGTATGAGCCTGAAGAGTCCTTTACAGTAAAGCTAAAAAATAGAATTATTAATAATGGAACTATTATAAAAAGGGCGCTCCATAGTATGTAAGGGTAAGCAGCAATACCGCATCTTTTTTTCTTATTCATTTGAATCCACCTTTTTCATTATGTGAATATCTTCAGGATAAATATCTAGTCCAATTTCACATCCTGTTGAAGCAGTTTTAGTGTTATGAAGGATTAGTTTCTTATTATCAACAGAAACTTCAATCTCATAATGAACACCTTTAAACATAACAGATAGTACTTCGCCCTTAAGCATACCTTTATTAGCATCAACAATTTTTATATCTTCAGGTCTAATAACAACATCAACCTCTTCGTTATTACTAAACCCTTTATCAACACACTCAAAAGTTTTATTAAAGAACTCAACTTCAAAGTCTTTATGCATTATACCAGTAAAAAGATTACTTTCTCCAATAAAGTCAGCAACAAAAGCATTAGCAGGTTCATTATAGATGTCCTCAGGAGTACCCATTTGTTGAATAACCCCTTTATTCATAACAACAATTGTATCTGACATAGTTAAAGCTTCTTCTTGATCATGAGTAACAAATATAAATGTTATTCCTAATCTTTGCTGGATTTTCTTTAACTCCATTTGCATTTCTTTTCTAAGTTTTAAATCTAAAGCTCCTAGTGGCTCATCTAATAATAAAATTTGAGGTTCATTAACTAAGGCTCTTGCAATTGCAACTCTTTGTTGTTGACCGCCACTAAGGGAATTAATATTTCTCTTTTCAAATCCACTTAATGAAACCATTTTAAGCATATCTGTTACCTTAACTTTTATTTCAGATTTAGATAACTTTTTTAGCTTCAAACCGAAAGCAATATTTTCATAAACATTCATATGAGGAAACAAAGCATACTTTTGAAAGACTGTATTAACTTGTCTTTTATGTGCAGGTATTGATGACATATCTTCTCCATTAAAGAATACACTTCCATTATCAGCATTCTCAAATCCACCAATTATTTTTAATGTAGTAGTTTTACCACAACCACTTGGACCAAGTAAAGTTAAAAACTCATTCTTTTTTATATCTAAACATAGATTATTTAAAACAATATTACTATTATAAGATTTATTAACATTTTTAATTGATAATATACTATTACTCAAAATAAACACCTCTTTCTGATTTTTAAAAGGATGGTGGTGAACTCACCCAAATTACTTTTGCAGTTGTTTTTCCGGGATTTGAAATGTAATGATTAGATCTAGGTGTAAAGTAAAAAGTTTCACCTTTTTTTACTTTATATTTTTTATCACCAAGGTGAAGTGTTATACTTCCAATTAGAACGTAACCAAACTCTTCTCCCTCATGAGGTTCTTCTTCAATATATTGCCCACCTGGATCTAAAGTTATCATAATTGGTTCCATGTCATTTTTTTGCGCGTTTGGAACTAACCACATGCAATTATATTTTAATTCTTCATTATCCTTCTCAAACATATCCTCATAGGTATATGTTATCTTTTCCTCTTGAGCTTCACTAAAGAAATCAGTTAAGTTTGTACCTAAAATCTCCAAAAGATCTACTAAAGTGGCAATTGATGGTGAAGTTAGATCATTTTCAAGTTGAGAAATAAATCCCTTTGACAGTTCACATCTGTTTGCTAACTCTTCTTGTGTTAAACCTTTTTCGATTCTCATTCTTTTGATTTTTTCACCGATTTGCATTGTTTCACCTTCTTATATAAAAAATAATTTATTACTAAACATTAAGTTTAAAATTACTAAACAAACATAAATAATTATAGTAATAATTAGATAAAAATGCAATGGTTTTTTATAAAAATTATTAAAAAACTTTTTATAGTCTAAATATATGTATTTACAATGCTTATGATGATTATTAGTTATTAAAAGTTTACTAATAAATTTATAAAGTTTAATAATACTAAATAAAAAAAATCAATAATATTTTTTATGTAAAATCACAAATCAAATAAAAGTTAGGTATAATTTGGTATATTTACAAGGTTATATCATTAAAAATCTTGATAATAAATTAAAAATATGAGATATTTATATATAGTGAGAATGTGAGTTAATATACGAGTTTTACGTTTTATATGTATATAATAAAACACTAAATTTATATATTGTTTTAAATTAAATTTATTAGGATGTTAGGTGTAAAATGAAAGAAGATAGAGAATTATATAGAAGAAACGGGAAAAATGTTTATATAAAGCAACCAGAATTTGATGAATTGGATTATGTATCAAAATTGTGGGCAGATGAAGAAACTATGAGGGATATTGGAGGAACATTTAACTTCCCAGAAGAAAAATGGAAAATGTTTTATAAAAAGATGGTACAACCTACAGATGGTAAAAATTTTTATTGTCTTGTATATACAACTAGAGATAAGGCTATTGGTGAAGTGAGTTTTCATGGATATGATTCTGCAACTAAAATCGCAAGATTTAATATTAAAATACATCATAGGTACAGAAAAAAAGGATATGGAAAAGAAGCAATTAAATTATTGCTAGAATATTATTTCTTTGACTTTGGTGGAGAAATGATTATGGATAATATTACAACAGAAGAGGGAAAAATTGTAGCTGATAAACTAGGATTTAAAGGGTTTAGGCAATTTAAAAATGAATTAACAGTTAGAATTACTAAGAATGATTTTTTAAACTCTAATGTTGATAGAGAGTTGAATGTAGTTTTATTAAATTATGATGGAATAAATTTTATTGACTATTCTTTGCCAGTTAGTATTTTAAATAAAGCTAATGAAATTGCTGGAAAGACTATTTTTAATATTTTCACAGTTGGAGAGTGTGAAGGTTCAGTATCAGATACAAAAATAAATATTGTAAATAATATATCCTTCAACGATGAAAAAATTAAGCCTAATATTATGATACTACCTGGTGGAGTAGATATAGTAAATCAAGTTAAAAATAAGGAAGTTATTAGGTATATATTAACGCACTATAATAATTGCGAATATATATGTGGGTTAAGTTCATCAATAAAGTTGTTAGTTAGATGTAGAGCGTTAGATGGAGTATTAGTTCCAGATGGTAAGTGGATTGAGGAAATGGAATCTGCAAGAGATGAATTACGAGTATTAAATAGAAGTTTTATTGATAATGGAAAGTTAATGCTAACAGGAAATATGATAGGTACAATAGAGTTATGTACAACTTTAATTAATAAAGTTGGAGGTAAGACTTTAAGTGATAAAGTTTGTAAGGAGCTTGGATTGTAAAATTCAAGCTTTTTAGCATTTTTATATCAAATACATAGATTAAATAAATATATAAGAATTTCTAAGCATATAATTGATAATATATTTTCAATTTATTAAAAATAAGAGGAATATAATTAATATCTTTAATTATATTTAAATATAGGGTAAAATAATAATGTGGAGATTATATAAAATGTTGTGGAGGGGTTTGTATGAGCCTAAAAAAGAACACCATAATAAAAATATCTTTAATATTAGCATTATTTGTAATTGTTGCATGTGGAGCTATTATGATAGTAACTTCAATGGATAGAGATATTAGAGAAGGTAAAAAGTTTATTAAATTCTTGGATGAAAAGGATTTAATAGATAATAAGACGGATATTGATTCAATTGAATTTATCAAAGGTAAAAAAGATAAAGAAAAATCATATACAACATTAGCATCTAAGGAATATGGTGTAGATTTAGATGAAGATTATGAAGTTGTTGGTTTCTTTAACAAAGCATTACCTCTTGGAGAGGTTAAAATATCCAAAGAAGAGAGTATAGATATTGCTAATAAATATCTAACTATACTATATAAAGGTGAAGCTAAATTAAAAGGGTTTAGTAAGGAAGCACTTGAAGAAATGCCATTTTATACGATTATTTATTCTAAGTATGTTGATGGTTATCCATATTATAGTGATGAGATTACAGTTTCTATAGACAAAAATAATGGTAAGTTAGCAGGTTTTACTAATATATCAACTCAAGGTTATCCTAAGGAAAGTGAAATAGTAATTACAGATGATAGAGCAAAAGAGATAGCTATTTCAAAATTTAATGAATCCTTTATGGATGGTATAGTAGATGAAAAAATCACAATGGCTTATTCTTTGAAATTAGAACAATCTAAAAATAGTATACTATGTTATATAGTTTCTATAAGAGGAAAACAAAAAACAGATAGTAATGATATCTACTATAGATATTTTATATCTACTGAGAATGGTGAAGTATTAGATAGTGTTAGAGATAGTAAAAGAATGATAAAAGATAAATAAAAATGGATGATTCCAAGTGAATCATCCATTTTTATATCTATTCCCATTGATCTGCATTAATTAAGCCAGGTATAGATGAAGCCTTAAAGATAGGTTCTTTTATACCTGCTTTCTTTTGTTTGAAATAATCTTCAAGAGCTAAGAAAGCATATTTTCCTAATAAAAGTATTGCTATAAGATTTATAATTGCCATTAACCCCATAAATACATCTGCTAGAGTCCAAACGATTGATAATTCTGCAACAGACCCTAATAGAACCATAATTGCAACAGAAGCTCTGTAAAGTTGTAAATATATTTTCTTATTAGTTAAGAATAGTATATTTGATTCTCCGTAATAGTAGTTTCCAACAATTGAGCTGAAGGCAAATAATAATATACAAATTGCAACAAAGTATGTACCAAATGATCCTATGTGTGCAGACATTGCATTTTGAGTTAATTGTATTCCAGTAAGTTTGCCATCTAGGCTTATTCCTGATAATAGGATTATAAATGCTGTACAGCTACAGATTATAATTGTATCAGTGAATACACCAAGTGTTTGGATTAATCCTTGTTTAACTGGATGAGTAACATCAGCTGTTGCAGCTGCATTAGGAGCACTTCCCATACCAGCTTCATTTGAGAATAAACCTCTCTTTATACCTTGCATTAAAGCAGCTCCAATACCACCTCCTACTAATTGCTCAACTCCAAAGGCGTTTGAGACGATTAGTTTTATGATAGATGGTAATTCAGTAATATTTATAATCATTACAAATAGAGCGATTCCTATGTATATAGTAGCCATAACAGGTACAATGGTAGAAGAAACCTTTGCAACTCTGTGAACACCACCGAATATTACTAAAACTGTAAGTATCGTAATTATAGCTCCTAAAATAAGCGGATTAACACCGAATGCTTCATTAAAAGCTAAGGCAATAGTATTTGATTGAACTGAGTTGAATACTAAGCCGAATGATATTGTTATTAGAATAGAGAATATTACTCCCATCCATCTTTTCCCTAAGGCTTTTTCCATATAGTAGGCAGGACCACCAACGAAGTTACCTTTTGAATCTTTTTCTTTATATATTTGAGCTAATGTTGATTCAACAAAGGCTGAAGCAGCACCGATTAATGCGATAATCCACATCCAGAAGATTGCGCCTGGACCACCAACTGCAATTGCAATTGCTATACCAGCTAAATTTCCAGTTCCAACTCTTGATGCTGTACTTATACAAAATGCTTGGAAAGATGAAACTTTACCATCTGAATTTTTAGAACTAAAACCATCCCCAAGAAGTCTAAACATTTCTTTGATTTTAGTAAATTGAACAAATTTAGTTTTATAAGTAAAATAAGTACCTATGCATAATAGCATTGCTATTAAAATATAAGTCCATATGAAGTCATTAAAACTTCCTAAAATATTATTTAATGTATCCATTTAAAATCCCCCTTTATCTTTTGTGCTTAAATTAAACATTTGCTTTAACAATTATTAATAATACACTAAAAAAATTAAAAATGCAAGTTTAAAAAATAAAATTTGCAAAAACTGGTTCAAAAAGCCTGTAAAAGTGGTAAAAATACATAAAAATGATGGAAATGAAATTAGAATATGCAAGAGAGGGGAGAGAGGGATTATGTAAGTGAAATTTAGGTTAAAGTAAGCATCAAAAAAACACCCATTATATATTACTACAAGGGGTGTTTTTGTCTAATACATGTATGAAAATAATCTTACAAATGGATTTATCACAAAGCCATTTGTGTTGATTTCTGGTAAAGGATTTGGAACTTTTTCTAAGGTTAAAGTTACCTTAGCATTTTTCTCAACCTTACCTTTTGGTTTATACTCTGTAACTCTAAATTTATCAGTTAACTTACCATCATTATCTCCATCAACTGATATATTAGTGATACCTTTACTGTTAAGTACTTTTGCAGCGGCATCAGCCTTTAATCCTTTTAGGGATAGTGAATCTAAGTCTACTAAATCTGGTTTATCATCATCACTATCGTCTGTATCAGGAACTTCAGGCTCCTTTGGTTCTTCAGGAACTACTGATGAAGCATCATCCTTATCACTTGGAAGAACATACTGATAATCATCAGCCTTAGAACTAGCATTAGGTTTATTTAAGAAAATTCTAGTTTCCTTAAGTGCAGCGGGTGTAAATTCATTTGCTAGCTTACCATTTAACTTGTTAACTTCAGCAGAAACATGAGTTTCACAGTATGAAGTTGGTTCAGTTCCCTTAATAAACATTTCAGTATACACTCTTCCACCTCTAGGATCATGTTCACATAACTCAGATGGTTTTAATCCTGAATCCTTACAAACTGATGCTGAAACAATATTAGAAGGTTTTTTAATCTCTTTAGGCTCTAATCCTTCATGTGCTTTTTGCATTATTTTACTCCAAAGTCCGGCAGCGTCATTTGATTCTCCAGTAACCTTAGAAGGAGTATCATACCCAATCCAAACAGCGCCAGAATAGTATGGTGTAGAACCTGCAAATAAAAGATCTTGAGCATCAGTTGTAGTACCAGTTTTACCGATAACAGGCATATTGCCAAGCTTTGCTTGTGATGCTAAACCGCTTATTGGTCCTTTAAGCATATCATACATAATATAGGCTGTTTCAGGTTTAAATACATTTGTTACTTCTTTTTCAGCTTCTAAAATAACATTTCCAGAAGCATCTTCTACTTTAGAATATAGAAGCGGTTCAACTCTATCACCATTATTAACAAATGTTGAAAATGCAGATGCTAATATTGTAGAGTTACCTCCATCTTTATCATTAACATCATTATTGAACTGCCCAAGTGAAACAGCAGCAATAGATGTTTTTGAAGCAGAATTATATTTTAATCCTAATTTTTCACCATAATTAATGGCAGTGTTCATTCCGATTTTATCAACTGTCAAACCTGTAGTTACATTGACTGAATTTTTAATAGCATCTCTTGGAGTGATAAATCCTTGATATTTAAAATTCCAGTTATTTGGTTGCCAGTTTTGATATTTAGATGATATTGCAGGTGGAAGTGGAGCATCATCTAAAGCAGAACCTGCTGTTAATATTTTTTGGTCAATTGCAGGACCATAAGCAACTAAAGGTTTTGCAGTAGAACCAATAGGCTTTAATCCATCATAGGCTCTATTTAATGAAAGTGGTTTTTGAGGACCACGTCCTCCTACCATTGCTATGATTTCACCAGTATAAGGGTCTAAAACAGTAGCAGCTCCTTGTAATAAAAGTACACCTTCTTCATTTGTTGCTTTAGCATTACCTTTGGAGAAGTTATCTAAAACAGATTGAGTATGATCTTGTAAACTTTTATCAATAGTTGTATGGATTTTTAAACCACCATTTACAAGCATTTTTGTAACTTCTTCATCAGTATAGCCATATTTCTTTTTAAGATCTCTTTCTACTTGCTTTTTAGCAGGATAAGAAACCCATTGATATTCCATAGCATTAGGTTTAATTTTTTGGTTTACTTCAAATTTAAAGTCACGTGCATCTTGAACAGCTGCATCATGTTCTTCTTGAGTAATGTAACCTAATTCTAACATTTTACCAAGAACAGTAACAGTTCTGTTAATAATTCTACTTGGATCTTCTTGGTTTTTTGTATTATAAAAACTATAAGATGTAGGTGCTTGAGTCATACCAGCAAGATATGCACATTGTATCAATGATAAATCTTTTGCAGATTTACCAAAATAAAGAAGTGAAGCAGCTTCAACTCCATATGCAAGACCACCAAGTGGAATAGTATTTAAATAAAGTGTTAATATTTCATCCTTAGAAAATTGATTTTCGATTTGTATAGATAAGTAAGCTTCTTTAATCTTTCTCTCTATTGAAACCTCATCGGTTAAAAGAGTATTCTTAACAAGTTGTTGAGTAAGTGTTGATGCACCATGAAGTCCTCCAGAACCTGTAAGCTTCATTTTAAGATTATTAATAACAGCACCACCAATTCTTCTTATATCTACACCACCATGCTTATAAAATCTCTCATCTTCAATAGATACATATGCGTCCTTTAGGTGTTTAGGGATTTCCTCACTTGTTATAACAAAACGTTCTTCTTTACTCTGAACATTTGTCATAAAAGTACCATCTCTGAAATAAAGCTTTGTTGGCTCACTTAAATTTATTAAGGCTTGCTTATCCAGTGTTGGGGTGTTTTTTAATATTGCAAAAACATATCCAAACCCAATAACCATTACAGTAAGCATTATAAATACAAGACTTAAAGCAACTCTTTTAAATATTTTTTTGCGTTTAGCCTTTTTAGAATCTATATTGGATACTTTTTCCTTAGCTTGGCTTTTTTCAGGGCTAGTTTTTTTATTTGATTTTTTATTATTAGCCATGTTGTCCTCCTAACTTAAAAATAAAGTCAATTATATAAGTAATAATTATATTAACTTATATAGTATATTATTTACTTGTCATAATAAGTATTACTATAAATAAAATAAATTTAAAATAACATTATTAAAACATATATAGCATAATTATAATATGAATAGCGATATAACTCAACATAAAGGTGAAATATGAGAAATAGAAAAAAAGTTACTAAAAAACCGTTTAAGCCTTATATACTGATTATTATTTCCATTTTTATCGTTTTTAATCTCTTATTATACTTATTTGATAGTAGAGTGCTGCCATCGGTTTTAACTATGTCTGAGTCCATGATAGAAGCAAAAGCAACTGATGTAATAAGTAATGCATGCATTGATTTGTTTAATAGTGAATTTAAGTATGAGAACATGGTAATTATAAATAAGGATAAGAATGATAAAATCAACTTAATAACTGTTAATACAGTAGAATTAAATAAGCTTGTATCTAAATTGTCATTGAAGTGCAATGAAGAACTTCAATCAATGAGTGCAATGGGGATAGAAGTTCCGCTTGGGTGGATGACAGAGCAGAGTGTGTATTACGATTTAGGGCCAAAGGTAAGGTTTAAGCTAGAACCCCTAGGAAATATAAAAACTGATTATGAATCAAAATTTGAAAGTGCTGGTATAAATCAAACACGACATTCTATAATATTGAATGTTGAGGCATCGGTAAGACTTATAATCCCAATGAATAGTAGAACAGTTAAGGTAAAGGTTCAAGTCCCTGTTGCTGAGCAAATAATAGTTGGAGATATCCCGAGTACTGCCATTGATTTAGGTAAATAGGTTTTAAAAAGAAAAGGAGGGTGAAAATTTCACCCTCTTAAATCTTACTCCCAATTAAATACATAAGGAACATTTCTATAATAATCACCATAGTTTAATCCATAACCAACAACGAAAACGTCATCAATAGGGAAACAACAGTAATCAGGAACTATATTAACTTTTCTTCTAGATGGTTTATCTAAAAGGACACAAGTATTAACAGATGCTGCACCTAATCCTTTAACATGGTTAACAACAAAGTCCATTGTAATTCCTGTATCAACAATATCATCAACGATTAAAACATCATATCCTTCAATATTGTCAGGGATGTCATTTACTATTTTAACAGAACCAGATGATGTTTCACTATGACCATAGCTTGATGTTGTCATAAACCCAACCTTAACATCAGTATCAATAGCTCTAACTAAGTCAGCAGCAAAAATGAATGACCCTCTTAATAGTGAAAGAACATATAATTTCTTCCCAGTATAATCTTTAGCTATTTCAGCTCCTAAAACCTTTACTCTTTCTGAGATTTGATCTTCAGATAAAAGTATATTACGTTTTTTATCTTCCATAGTGACCTCCAAGATTTAAATATTTACATCCAAGTTGTAATATATTTAATATTACACATTTTCTATATTATTTCAACAAAAAAATAAACAATATCAATATAAAAGTTGCACTATGGAATGGTTTATATATATAATAATCTAATACTAAATAAATTATAAATATTTGAGGAAAAGATTTATGAATTTGGTATGTTAAATTTTGGATAAAACATTTAAGTGAGGTGTTTATGTTGATATATGGAAATGTTGAAGGAGTTAAGAAAAGTTATTTAGAATCCTTAGAAAACTTGTATAGAATAAAGAATTTAAAGGATGAGATATGTGGCAGAGAAATTATAGACATAATGGTAGGGGTATCAAGTGCTATAGAAAGAGAAGTTTCAGTTGCTATTGATAGACGTGGAAAGGTAACATCAGTAGCAGTAGGTGATTCAACATCAGTAGAACTACCTATATTAGATATACATGAAAGAAAATTATCAGGTGTTAGAGTAATACATACACATCCAAATGGGTATTCAAACCTTTCTGCATTGGACATTAGTGCATTATTAAAATTAAAATTAGATGCTATTGTTGCAATTGGCTGTTATGAAGGTAAGATTACTGACTTATCATTAGGGATGTTAACAATATATAATGATTTATTAACATTTGAAGAGAAGGAAGCTTTATCTGTTGATGAGGCACTTGGAATTCATATTTTAGACAATATAAGATTTGTTGAAAGTATGATTAAAGAAAACGAAATAGAAGAAGATAATAGTGAAAGAGCAATATTAGTTGGAGCTGACACAAAGGAAAGCTTAGATGAACTAGAGGAGTTAACAGATGCTTGTGATATACCAGTGCTAACAAAGGTATTCCAAAATAGGTCTAAGGTTGATCCAGCATTCTTTATTGGAAGAGGAAAGGTTTTAGAGTTGGCATCATTAAGACAAACTCAAAGAGCGAATGTAATTATTTTTGATGATGAGCTTTCAGGTTCTCAAGTTAGAAATCTAGAGGCTGCAATTGGAGCAAAGGTAATAGATAGAACAACCTTAATCCTTGAAATTTTCGCAAGAAGAGCTAAAACAAGAGAAGCAAAGATACAAGTAGAATTATCACAGCTTAAATATAGATTAAGCAGATTAGGAGGGCTTGGAACAGTTTTATCAAGAACTGGTGGTGGAATTGGAACAAGAGGACCTGGGGAAAAGAAACTTGAAACAGATAAAAGACATATAAGAGAAGCAATCTATGATTTAAATGACCAATTAAAGAAAATAAAAAAGACAAGAGAGGTTCAAAGGGAGAAAAGAAATAAAGAGAGTATACCAAAGGTTTCACTAGTTGGATATACTAATGCTGGAAAATCTACATTAAGAAATGCACTTTGTGATGTGGCAGCTATGAATGATGTAAAAGGAAAAGAGAAGGTATTTGAGGCAGATATGTTATTTGCTACTCTTGATACAACAACAAGAGCTGTAATTCTTAAAAATAAGGGATTAATAACATTAACAGATACAGTTGGTTTTGTTAGAAAACTTCCACATGATTTAGTTGAGGCTTTTAAATCTACATTAGAAGAAGTTATTTTTTCAGATTTATTATGCCATGTTATAGATGCATCATCTCCTACAGCAATGGAGCAAATTCAAGCAGTTAATGATGTGTTAGGCGAATTAGGTGCCAGTGATAAAGAAAGTATTATGGTATTAAATAAAATAGATAATGCTAGTGAGGAAAACTTAGAAGAGTTAAGGGAAGCTTTAAGTAATCATCTTATAATAGAAATATCAGCAAAAGAAGGTATTAATCTAGAGGGATTACTAACAATAATAGAAGAAAAACTCCCTTATAAGCTAAAAAAAGTTGAATTTTTAATTCCTTATACAAATGGAACAATAGCGCCATTTTTACACAGAAATGGGAGAGTGTTAGAAGAAGAATATAGAGAAGATGGAACATTTATGCTTGTAGAAGTTGATGATGAAGTATACAATAAATCAAAAGAATTTTCTATAGCTATAATGGAATAAAATTAATTTTAATAAATAAACCCCCTTAGTTATTAATATACTTTAAGAGTAGAATAATAATTAAGGGGGATTTTTATGGCTGATAATAATAACAGTAATAATGATAATAGCAAACCAATAAATAAATCAGGGCCAAATCCTCTGGAAATCGATGAAACATTTGAAGGGTTAGATGAAGAAAGAGGGAGTGCATCTACAAGAGCACAGGGAGCTACAGGACAAGGAAGTGCCAATGCAAATGCTACTGGTGCTAATCCAAATAATTTAGAGGAGTTAATATTAAGACTAAATGCTGAAATTACAGCACTAAATAATGCTCAAATACAAGCACAGACATTAGGAATAGATCAGAGTGGTAAGATTTTTTTTGATGCAAAGGTTAGGCCATTCGTTGATACAATGTATTTTTTATCTCTTTCATCTAGTTCAGTTGCAGCATCAGCTCAAATTTTTTCAAATAATCCATTATTGAAAAAAAAAGAAGCTAAGAAATCCTTAGAGCTTTCAATGGAAATTAATAAGGAAATTAGATGTATTTTTGAAACCTTCAGAAAAAGGATGAAGCAATATAGATGCGGTGTAGAACAAGAACTTGGATGTTGTAAGGGTAGATGTAAAGATTGTGATATACACAAGGAATATGAAAATTAATTAACAAAGTTTTTTGTAATAGTGGCTAAGATAAGCTATAATGAAGTAAAAAGGTAAAAGGGGCTGCACTAATGAGTAAAACAGTTATAGACTATCAAAATGCATTTTCTAAATTAATTAATCAATTACAGAAGAATAAAGAAGTACTTGCAATTTTCACTTATGGAAGCATAGTAACAGGCGATATTTGGGAGGGTTCAGATATTGATTTATTTGTTGTTCTAGAAAAAGATTATAATAAGGTTAGGGATGTATATGGTGAAGTTTTAGGAATACCTGTTCACAGTAAATTTCTTAACAAAGATATGTTTATGAAAATATATAAAGAAGAGGGCAAGAAAGGTGCTATAAGAAAAATGCTTATAACATCAAAGCTTGTATTCTCTAAAGATAAGGATATAACTCATCTTTATGATGAGGCTAAATATTCAACCTATAGTTATAGGGGCAATTTCAATGTTTTGTATCTAGGTAAACTTATAAAAGATTTAGGGATAACAAAAAAATATTTAATTAATGATGGAATTAATACATCCTATGAAATATTAATTAGAGCTATGGATTCATATTCAAAATTATTCTTAAATATGAATGGATATGAGATTTCGAAGGATGCTTTAAGCTTGGCAATGAATTTAAATGATTCATTTAAAGATGTTGCATTAACATTATTTAACGAAGGTGTTTGTATAAAAAATATCGAAAAGGTTATAGAATACATAGAAATGTTTTTAGATAGTAATGGTGTTTTAGCATGTGCTGGTGTTTTAGATATACTTCAAGAAAGTAGTGAGTATTTAAGCTCAAAGGAAATAATGGACCATGAAAATTTTAAAGACTTTAACATAAAAATGGAAAGCGTTTTAAAGTATTTAGCAACTAAAGGTGCTGTTAAGGTTAACAATAGAAAGTTTAAAACAGGCAATGCAGTATTAATGAATGAAAATGTTTATGGTATTTAGGAAAATCTAATGGTAAAGGGCTGGGAGAATATGGATAAGAAATTTTCAGTTGAATTTTTAGAAGAGGAGTTAAAGTATATACAAGTAGCTAAAAAGGTTAAAAATTTGATTGAGAGTGGTAAGGTCAATGATGGAGAAAAATTACCTACAATACGAGAGTATGCAAGTTTTTTAAAGGTTAATAGAGTAACTATAATCAATGCATACAATAAATTAGTTAATGATGGAGTTGCTTTTCAAAAAATGGGTAGTGGAACCTATGCAAAGAAAAGGGATATTCACTCAAAGTTTATGAGAGAATATAATCTTAGATTTAAAAGGCTTGAAGAAAAAGAAATGGTAAAGGGGATAATTGACTTTACAGGAGAAACAAGTGAAAATATTAATTTTCCAATAGATAGCTTTAAAGAAATATTAAATACTGTTTTAGATAGAGACGGAACAGAGGCATTAACATCTAGAAGTGTTTTAGGATACTCAGGGTTAAGAGACACTATAAACAGTGTTTTTTGGGATAACACATTAGATGTAGATGATATTTTAATTGTATCAGGTGCTCAACAAGGAATTGATATTGCATCAAAATCAATGATTAATATTAATGATAATGTTGTTGTTGAAAGTCCAACCTATGGAGGTGCATTATCAGTTTTTAAGTTTAGAAGAGCTAATGTATTTCAAATCCCAATTGATGAAGATGGTATTGATGTAGATGAGTTTGAAAAATTATTGAAAAAAAATAAGATTAAAGCTTTTTATACAATGAGTTATTTTCAAAATCCTACAGGTATTAGCTATTCATTAGAAAAGAAGAAAAGGATTTTAGAATTAGCACACCAATACGATTTTTACATTATTGAGGATGATTATTTATCTGAGCTTATTTATGATGAAGGATTAGAATATATTCCATTCAAATGGTTAGACAGAAATGATAGGGTGGTGTATATAAAGAGTTTCTCTAAGATTTTCTTGCCAGGAATAAGAATGGGGTATATGGTTGCTCCTAAATGTTTTAAAGATGGTGTTAGAAGCTCAAAATTTAATACAGATATAGCTACATCAAGTCTAATGCAAAGAGCATTGGAGTTATATATAAGAAATGGAGAGTGGAAGGTTAATATAGAAATTCTTAGGGAAGAATATATTAAAAGATATACTCTTATGAATTCCTTAATTGAAAGGGAGTTAGGGGAATATATTGATTATTCTACTCCTCTTGGGGGAGTTAATTTTTATCTCAAAATTAAAAATAAAAATATATCATCAAAGGAATTATTTATTAGGCTAAGTAACAAAGGAATATATATAACTCCAGGTATATTGTTTTATAGAAATGAAAGAGATGGAGAAAATTCGTTTAGAATAGGATTTTCCCAGACTTCATGCAAGTGTATTGAAAAAGGAATATTAGTAATTAGAAAGGAGCTTGAAGAGCTTGAGTTATACAACTATTAGAAACTATGGAGAGGATAGTTTTATAGAGAAAAAATCTGAATTTATTGGATATGCAAAGAGATGTGAAACAGAAGAAGAGGCAAAGGAATTTGTTCAAGAAATAAAGAATAAACATAAACAAGCTACACATAATTGTTGGGCATATGTTATTGGGAAAAACATGGGTATACAAAGATATTCAGATGATGGGGAACCACAGGGAACAGCAGGAATTCCAATTTTAGAGGTAATGAAAAAAAGCAATATTACAGATTGTGCAGTAGTTGTTACTAGATATTTTGGTGGAATAATGCTTGGAGCCGGTGGGTTAACAAGGGCATATACTAAGGGAGCATCAATTGCTACTAAAGCAGGTGGAGTAGTTGAGAAGGTTGATGGGCTGAAACTATCGTTACACTTAGATTATGATTTGTTAGGAAAGGTTCAATATATATGTGGACAACATCAATGGCATATTGAAGATACCGAATATACTGATAGAGTTATTGCACATATATTATGTGAAAAAAGTATTTCCGAGGAAATAGAACAAGAAATGATAAATTCTTCTAATGGTAAAATAGAAATTAGAAAGAGTGAAGAGGGAATTTATTTTAAGGAAGAAAATAGATTATATAGTATAATAAAGTAAAAGTGTAGGAATAATATTCCTACACTTTGTTTTACATTCTTTCTGGAGCTTCCATTCCTAATAATTCTAAAGAAGCATCAAGAATATTTATAGTTAATGTTAAAAGATTTAACCAAGAAATTTTCTTAGCAGTATTTTCTTCAGTTAAGATTCTGTTTTCGTGATAGAATCTATTAAATAGATTAGATGTTTCATATATAAACTCACAAATTCTGTTTGGAGTTTTATCCTTTAATGCAGATTCAACATAATCGCTAAATTTAGTTAGCATTAACATTAAGTCTCTTTCAACCTGTGAAGTAGGAGCCGCTATATCAGAAGAGATATTGCCCATTTCACTCTTAGCCTTGTTTAATATTGACTTAATTCTAACCATTGTATATAAAATATAAGGTCCTGTATTTCCTTCAAATGAAGAGAATTTCTCAATATCAAAAATATAATCCTTAGTAGGAATATTTGATAAATCCCCATACTTAAGTGCAGCTAAACCAACTATTCTTGAGATTTCATCAGCTTCTTCACTTGAAATTTCTTCATTGTTCTTAAGTTTTCCACGAACACTTTCTTTTATTATAGAAATTAGTTCTTGAAGTCTCATAACTCCACCTTCTCTAGTTTTAAATGGTTTTCCATCCTTACCATTCATTGTACCAAATCCAACTAATTCTAAGTTTAAATTTTCAGAAGCTATTTTAGTTTTCTTAGCACATCTGAAAACTTGGTCAAAGTGAAGTGATTGACGCTTATCAACAACGTATATAATTTCATCAGGATTAAAATCTTGAACCCTTTGAATAATAGTTGCTAAATCAGTTGTTCCATAAAGTGAAGCACCATCAGATTTTTGTATAATTATTGGTGGCAGTGGATTTTTATCAGTTTCTTCTGCAACATCAACTACTAAAGCACCTTCGCTTAAGTAAGTATAGTTATTATCATTTAAGTACTTAACCATATCAGGAATATAAGCTTGTGCATCACTTTCACCCTTCCATAGGTCAAACTCAACATTAAGATTTCCATAGTTTTTCTTTAAATCTGTTACAGAAACATTAATTATATGATCTAAAAGGGCTCTATACCCTCTTCTACCATCTTGAACCTCAACAGTTGCTAACTTAGCTTTAGCCATTGCTTCCTCATCAGATTTAGCAAGTTTACTAGCAGCAGGGTAGATATCCTCTAATTCATCAATTGTAAAAGGTGCTTCAGTTGGATACTCACCAGTAAAGTTTACATCAAAGTAAGGAAGATTTGGGTGTCTTCTTTCAACCTCGCTAATAACCATACCAATTTGAAGTCCCCAATCGCCTAAGTGAACATCACCAATTACGTTATGCCCTAAATATCTAGCAATTCTTTTTATTGATTCTCCTATAATTGCTGAACGTAAGTGACCAACATGTAGAGGTTTTGCTATATTTGCTCCACCGTAATCTACAACTATTGTTTTAGGTTTTTCACTTTTTTTACATCCAAACTTATCATCTTTATAGATATCATTAACGAAGCTAGTTAGGAAGCTATCTTTTAAAGTAAGGTTTATAAAACCAGGTGGAACAGCTACTACTGTTTCAAACACATCAGAACTTTGTAATGCCTCAGCAACCTCATTTGCAATCATAATTGGAGCTTTCTTATATATTTTTGCAGCTCTTAGTGCTCCATTACATTGATATTGGCAAAGGTCAGGTCTGTTTGATACATTAACATTACCGTATTCCTTATCATATCCTAGGCTTTCAAATTTTTCTTGAACAATTGATGCCAATTGTGAAATTAAGTTTTCCATTATATAACCTCCTAAAATTTAAATATATAAAATAAAAATCGCCTCTTATAAAATATAAGAGACGAAAAAAATTCCGTGGTACCACTCAAATTGATTCATTAAATTTAATGAATCCGCTTTAATACTTTAACGCAGCTAACGGTTACCCCTTGTTTTAAGGCTCGGAATAACTTCTCAAAGGTCCTATTCTCCCAATATATTTCTACAGAACTCACACCATATTTCTGCTCGCTTAAGATTATTAAAGGGATACTCTTCTTTTCATTGAATTTATCTATTTAGATTACATTTAATTTTATAGACTATGATAAAACTTGTCAAGTGTTAATTAAAAGTATTACCACGTTTGAAAAGAATTATTCGATATGCTATAATTTCATCAAGAAATGATTTTTAAAATTAATTAAAATAGATTTTATTATTTAGGAGGATTAACCATGTCAGGACATTCAAAGTGGCATAATATTCAAAATAAAAAGGGAAAAGCGGATGCAAAGAGAGGAAAAGTATTTACTAAGCTTGGAAAAGAATTAGTTCTAGCAGTAAAAAATGGAGGACCAATACCTGACACAAATCCAAAGCTTAGAGACGCAATTGCAAAGGCTAAGGCAGCTAATATGCCTAATGATACTATAACTAGATCTATTAAAAAAGCTTCAGGTGAATTAGCAAACGTTAACTATGAAAAAATAGTTTATGAAGGATATGGGCCATCAGGGGTTGCTGTTATAGTAGAAGCATTAACAGACAATAAAAATAGATCAGCAGGAAACGTAAGAAGTGCTTTCACTAAAGGTGGCGGTAACATGGGAACTTCAGGTTGTGTAGGATTCATGTTCCAAGAAAAGGGTGAAATTGTTATAGAAAGAGAAGATAAGGATGAAGATGAAATAATGATGATGGCTTTAGATGCTGGTGCAGAAGATTTTGCAGCAGAAGAAGAAGTATTTATAATTACAACATCTCCAGAAGATTTTGGAACTGTAAGAGAAGCCTTAGAAGCAGAAGGATTAGAATTCTTAGAAGCGGCTGTAACAATGATTCCGGATACTTACACTCAAATTACTGAAGATGAGGCTAAGAAGTTCCAAAAGATGCTTAATCTTTTAGATGACGATGATGATGTAACAGAAGTTTATCATAGTGCAGAATTCCCTGAAGGATGGGATGAATAATTAAAAATAAATATTCTATAATATTAACGTCTTGATTTTCAAGGCGTTTTATTATAATAAATTAAAGATAAAGGTGAATTATGAAAAAGTATAAAAAGATATATATAGAAATAACAAATGTGTGTAATTTAAGCTGTAGGTTTTGTCCATTAACATCAAGAAAAAAAGAATTTTTAAATAGGGACGGATTCAACCATATATTAAAAGAAATAAAGCCGTATGGAGAATATATTTATTTTCACTTAATGGGTGAACCTCTGTTAAATCAAGATTTAGGATATTTTTTAGAAAGAGCTAAAGAGGAAGGTTTTAAATCAAACATAACAACAAATGGAACATTAATTAATAAAAATAGAGAAACTTTATTAAATGCAGAAGGTCTTAGACAAATAAATATATCTTTACATAGCTTTGAGGCTAATGAAGCGAAGGTTGAATTAGATGAATATATAAATAATATTATTTTATTTATAAAAGAAGGATTATCAAAAACAAAGACAATATATGCATTGAGATTATGGAATGAAGATGGTGCTTTAACCATAGGAGAAAATAAGTTAAATAATATGATATTAGAAGAATTAGAAAAAGCCTTTGAACTTAATTTTGATTTAAATAAAAAATTTAAAGAAGACAAGAGAGTAAAGATTAAGGATAGGGTTTATGTAAATGGTGGGGAAAAGTTTGAGTGGCCATCTCTAGATAGAGATATTATTAGTGATACAGGATTTTGCTATGGATTAAGAGATCAATTTGGAATCTTAGTTGATGGAACTGTTGTCCCTTGTTGTTTAGATGGAGAGGGTAAAATTCCACTTGGGAACATATACGAAGAGTCTTTAGATAACATATTAAATAGTGAGAGAGCTACTAATTTGTATGATGGATTTACAAATAGAAAAAAAGTAGAAGAACTTTGTAAAAAGTGTGGCTATTCAACAGTATTTTCTAAGTAGCACAAATATAAGGGTGTAATCATAAACTGTAGTATTTAAAAAGGAGTGAATTTTATGGAGATATTAAATTTATATCCTCAAGAAATATTAGTTAGGAAGAATAACCTTTGCACCCATGAAAATCATTTAATAATAGGAAAAACATATAGTAGAGTTTATACTTATAATTATGAAAGTTACATGAAGTTTGATTTATCACAAGTACCAGCATTAACAAATGAGTGTAGTGGGAAAATAGTATTAGAATTAAATAGACTTCCTTATTCTAATTACAATATAATGGAAGTGGGGTGTCTACTTGCACCATTCAGATTTGATAGTGCAAATAGATACACTCAAGTAGCAACGGTTGCATTAACAAGAAATAATTTACATCAGTTAATAGAGATAGATTTAAGTGAACTTTTAGGAAAGTGGAAGTCAGGTGCAGCTAAAAACTATGGATTAGTTTTTAGATTAAATGAAGGAAATACTAACAGTATGGCTGTATTAGGCAATCCTATGTTTAAAATTATAAAAGAGGAAGTTGAACATAATCATAATATGGAGGAAACTAATGAATTAGATTTTTCAATTGAATATGATGAGGCAACATACATTCAGGGTGAGGAAGAAAGCTTAAATAAGATGAATTTTGGGGATGACTTAGATAAAGACTTTGATATAAGTTATGAAGAGGGGAAAGAAATTCAGGATTATAATTGTAGTCAAGCTACTCCTTGCATATCTAAAACAAAAATAATAAATAGTTATTTTACAGCTGAGACAAACACACAGATAGTATCAGAAGAAATGGCTATAGTTTATTCAATTAACACTAGTAGCTGTGGACGAGACATAACTCATTTAGAAAACACAGATGTATTTATTTTAAGGGGTAATCACAAATATATGATTCAAGCTTCAGTTAATGGTGAAATTCAAGGGAATCAAATGAGGTTTTCAATAGAAGTTGATAATGTGCCTATGGCATATTTAAGGGCGTGTAAAACCTGTGATGGAGGATTTGTATCAGCTTTTGGAGCAGTAGGAGTTGTAACATTAAATGATTCAACCTTAGTGATTAGAAATTTAGATTATAATGATGTTAATAACTTAAATTCATCAATAAGTATAACTAGATTACAATAAACATTTGTATTTTATGTAAAATTATAATTATAACTATTAAAATGGTAATTTTACATAGAATAATTAGGAGGAGCTAAAGATGAGGATAAATAAACTTCTTAGCAATTATGGAATATGCTCAAGAAAAGAGGCTAATGAAATAATTGATAATGGAAGAATTATAGTAAATGGAAAACTTGCATTTAAAGGACAATGGGTGGAGGAATATGATGATATACTTTTAGATGGAAAAAAGTTAGAGAAATTAGAGGGAGTATATATTGCATTAAATAAACCTGTTGGAATTACTTGTACCTCATCAAGTGAAGTTGAGGGTAATATAATTGAATATCTTAAGTATTCTCAATACATTTTTCCAGTAGGAAGACTTGATAAGCCATCACAAGGGTTAATATTACTAACAAATGATGGTGATTTAGCAAATAAAATTCTTGAATCTGAAAATGAACATGAAAAAGAATATATAGTAACCTTAGATAAAGAGTATGATAATGAATTTATAGATAAAATGTCTAAGGGTGTTAACATAGGAATTAATGGTAAGGATGAAATAACAAAACCATGCAATATTTATAGAATAGATGAAGTAACCTACAGAATAATTTTAACCCAAGGATTAAATAAGCAAATAAGAAGAATGAGTAAGGCTTTTGGATATAATGTTATAAAGCTTGAAAGGGTTAGAATAATGAATGTAACTTTAGAGGATATATCCTATGGAGATTGGAGAGAATTAACAAAGGAAGAGGTAGAATTTTTAAGAGAAGTATAAGGGGATGAATATAAAGAGTTAGAAGTAGATTTTCTAACTCTTTATATTTTTCTAATAAGTCTATTTTTCTAATAACAAAAATATAATATAAGTAGTAAAAAAGTTAGATAAGAAGAAAGGCCTTAATGTAGGAGTGATAATATGGGTATATTTAAAAATAAACAGAGAAATAAAGGTATAGATATAGTAAGTTATAAAAGCGAAGATATAAAGTTGTATATAGAGAATGTGATTAAAATAATGTGTTCTTGTATTAATAAAAAAGATATAGAAAATGTGTATAAGGTAATAAGAGAAAAAATAAGTGATGAGGATTTAGCTATAGAGCTATATTCATTTGTACCAGATATATATTGCAAAGTGAATTTTCCAGAAATAAATTATAATAATGAAGTATTATTTGTTACAGCTGAAGGAAAAGAAAGTGAAATGAATTTAAGTGGGTTTATAGGATATACACAAATTGAGGAAGAGATGTTTAATAGATTTAGAGAGGGAAAAGATAAGGGAATCTATGAAAAAATAATTGTCCATAGTGAGTGCTTTAAAGAAATAAACAAGCAGTTAATAGCCTGTGAAAAGTTGTCAAAGATTAAGTTGCCACCAATAAAATATAAGGTTCATTATAATTATAACCCTTTTAGATATATAGATGAAAAAGATATATAGATGAAAATATACCCATTGTATGAGATTCATACAATGGGTATATTTATTTTGTATTTCAAGCATTTAGGGTATAATAAAAATAATCTATAAGATAAACAGAGGTGGAATATGAAGGAAGATTTGCAATTAAAACTAACTGGAGAAATAATAACAAAAGAACATAAGGATTATGACTTTCATAGGTTGGCATGGAATAGAGCGATAAACAAATTCCCAAAAATTATAAATTATTGTTATACAAATGAGGATATTAAAAACGCTATAGAATTCGGAAAGAATGAAGGGTTGAGAATTAAAATAAGATCTGGTGCTCATCATTATGAAGGATATTCAACTGGTGATGATGAGTTAGTTATAGATGTAAGTAGAATGAACAAAATAGATATAAATGAGAAATGTGGTATTGTTAAAATACAAGGTGGAGTTAGAAACAGAGAGTTATATAAGGCAACAGGAAATTTAGGTTATCCATTCCCCGGTGGAGGATGCCCTACCGTTGGTGTAGTTGGATTAACACTTGGTGGAGGATGGGGATATTCTTCAAGATATTTAGGGATAGCATCTCAAAGTCTTGTGGAACTTGAATTAATCAATGCAAATGGAGAATTAGTTAGAGCAAATATAAATGAAAATAAAGATTTATTTTGGGCTTGTAGAGGAGCAGGTGGAGGAAATTTTGGTGTTGTAACATCAATGACATTTAAATTGCCTAAAAAAGAGAAACGGGGAACTTATATTATAATAGATTATAAAAATGTATCTATTGAGGAAAATATTAAAATATTAGACCTATGTCAAAAGGAGTTTAAAACCTTAGATAATAGAATTAACATGAAAATAAGTAACTATAATTCTAATGATAAAGGAAGAGGAGTTAGAATTATAGGGGTGTTTTATGGAGAAAAGGATGAATGTATAAACTTATTGAATCCATTCAAACATATAGTAAAAAATACAACTATTACTTTAGAATATATGGATATTAGTGAAATAAACAGAGAAATACAAGATTCACATCCAGATTATGAGCACTATAAATCAACTGGAAGATTTTTAGATAGGATACTAAGCAAAGATGAACTAAGAAGTATTATTTCTATTGTAGATAATAATAGACCAACGGGAAGTATTTATACTGCAGTTTCTTTTTATGGATTAGGTGGAAAGGTGAAGGAGTTAACTGAAGAGGAGGGAGCCTTAGCCTATATGAAAAGTAATTTTATAATTGGATTACAGTCAGTTTGGGAAGATAATGTTTTTAAGGATTGTAATAATGAGTGGGTTATAGAAGAAGTTAAGAAAATTAAGGATGTAACTAAAGGTTCATTTATAAATTTCCCATTAAAGGAACTTAATAATTATAGATATGAATACTTTGGAGAAAATACTGATAAATTAAAAGAAATCAAGAAAAAATATGATGGTAGTGGAGTATTTGATTTTGAACAAGGGTTATAAAATTATATCAATTAATGTATAATATCAAGTGATTCTTAGCAATCAGATAAAGTTGCAACAAAACACATATATAAGAGGAGTTTAAAAATGAAGTACTATTTAGCACCAATGGAAGGTATAACAGGATATATATATAGAAATGCATATAATAAATATTTTAATAATATAGATAAATATTTTACCCCTTTTATTGTTCCAAATCAAAGTAGAAGTTTAAAAACCAAAGAATTTAGAGACATATTACCTGAAAACAATGAAGGTATGAATATAGTTCCTCAAATATTAACTAATGATGCAGAGGGATTCATATTAACTACAAGAAAGTTACAGCAATTAGGTTATAAAGAAGTTAATTTGAATTTAGGGTGTCCATCTGGAACGGTAGTATCAAAGTTTAGAGGGTCAGGATTCTTAGCAAAAAAAGAAGAGTTAGATAAATTCTTAAGTGAAATATATAAAATGGATGATGTTAAAATATCTATAAAAACTAGAATAGGAAAAGATTCTCCTGATGAGTTTTATGAACTAATTGATATATATAACAAGTATCCTTTAGAAGAATTAATAATACACCCAAGAACTCAAAGAGATTTTTATGGAAACAAGCCTAACTTAGAGGTGTTTAAAGATGCCCTAAAACTAAGTAATCATAAAATTTGTTACAATGGTGATATATTCACAAAGGGAAATTTAGAAAAATTTAAAGAAGAATTTCCTAAGGTTGAAAATGTTATGCTAGGAAGGGGAATATTAGCTAATCCAGGTCTTTTATCAGAAATAACAAATGATGAATATATAAATAAAGAGATTCTAAGGAAGTTCCATGATGAAATCTATAATAACTATAGAGAGTTATTTAATGAAGATAAAAATGCTATGTATAGAATGAAGGAACTTTGGGGATATATGATTTATATTTTCTCGGATAATAAGAAATATGGAAAGAAAATCAAAAAAGCTCAAAAAATAAGTGACTATAAAATGGCAGTAGATAGTTTGTTTAAAGAACAGGAAATTATTAAAGGAGCAGGATTATTTACAAACAACTAAAGGTATAATGGCTGATTTAAAATCAGCCATTATTATTTCATATTAGAATTTAAAATTGATAATATATCAGAAAGTACAATATCTATTCTATTAGAAGAGTCTATATTAAAATCAGCAATTTCTTTAAATTTTGTTATTTTTAAATTAGATAATCGTAACTCCATTGAAGCTTCATCATCATTTCTTATATGTAATCTTTTCTTCATAACATCTATAGGTATATCTAAATAAAAAGTAATTACTTGTTCTTTTAAAAGTTCTTTTAATTTAGTTGCACCGTCATCATCTAAAATAATTAATGAATGTCCAACTTCTAAGGAATTTTTTATAGAAGTGAAACAAGTTCCATAATAATTATTAAAGTTTTCAACATACTCAAGGAAATCCCCATTAATTATTTTATCCTTAAAAGCACTCCTATTATAAAAGTGATAATCTACTCCATTAAATTCTCCATCTCTAGGAGGACGAGTGGTAGAAGTAATAATTTTTTTGAAATTATATTTTTCAATATTTTTTCTTATAGAATCCAAGGAAGAATTAATTAAATTCCTTTCATTTTCATCATAATCTAAAAATATATCATTTAATTCTTTAGAAAATCCTTGTATTAAAAAATTAGAAATAAGAGATTTACCAGCACCAGATGGTCCTACAAATACAATAAGTTTATTCATCTTTAGTCCTTTCTTACAGCTTATAAAAGTAAAATTGGTTTAAGTAGTCCTATTATATCAATTATTTAATAAATAAAAAAGAAGAAAAATAACATAGAAAAGCATTAAAGTAAGAATAATATAGAGTATATAGGGAAATTAAATAATAAGTAAGTATTATAAGGAGTGTGTAAAGTGAGCGGTGAAAATAAATTAAGTCAAGATATAATTAAAAATATGCAATATATTGTAGATGAATGTATGGGTGATTCTGACCCAGGGTGTGTTACAAATTGTCCAATGCATACAGATGTGAAAAGATATGTTTATTTAATTAGGTCAGAGCGTGGAGAAGATGCAATAAAGTGTATAAGAGAAAAACTATTTATTCCAGGTACACTAGGTAGAATATGTGCTCATCCTTGTGAATCAAATTGTAAGTGGAAGGAAAATAAGAGTCCAATATCAATAGCAACATTAAAAAGATATGCAGCAGATAATTTTGATAAAGAAGAATTATGGGATTTAGATAAAAAAGATGAAAATGGAAAAAAGGTTGCAATTATAGGATGTGGGCCATCAGGAATGCAGGCTGCAATAGATTTAAGGAAAGAGGGTTGTAAGGTAACTATTTATGAAAAGTTACCAGTAAGAGGTGGTTGGCTAGCAGTGGGTATACCAGAATATAGACTTCCACGTAACATTTTAAAACATGAGTTAACATATCTTGATAAGTTAGGAATAGAGATAAAGGAAAATTGTGAAGTTGGTAAGGATATAACCTTTGATGAAATTTTAAAGTCATATGATAGTATAGTTATAGCTGTTGGAAGACAAGGTGGAAGAATTGATAAGAGTCTTAAAAATCATGATGCTATTGGAATATACAGTGCAGCAGACTTTTTAAGAGAGGTATCACTTAACAATAAAACTGTGAAGAACGTAGGACAAAAGGTTTTAGTTGTAGGTGGTGGAGATGTTGCTATGGATTGCTGTAGAACAGCAACTAGATTAGAAGGTGTTGAGGTAGTGAATTCAATATGCCTTGAAGATACTCTACACAATATGACATCTAGTCATGAAGAAGTTCATGGAGCAGTTCAAGAGGGGGTTTTATTTAATCATGCAGCTGCAATTAAGGATATTATAATAGATGAAAATAATAGGGTGTGTAAGGTTAATTTAAAAGAATGTTTACAAATGTTTGATGATAAAGGGGGATTTAATCCTAAATTTGGAGATGAAGTTATTAAATCATTAGATGTTGATACTATAGTTTTTGCAATAGGTCAAATAACTGAGGGCGATTTTGTAAAAGGAAAAATAAATCAAAGAGGAAATACAACCTTTGAATGTGACAAATTAACTCTTCAATCACTATCAAATCCAAAGGTGTTTATTGCAGGAGATGCATCAGGTGAATCTGTTATAGTTATTCAAGCAATGGCAACCGGAAGAAGAGCAGCAGAGTCTGTTATTAAGTTTTTAAATAATGAGGATTTACTAAAAGATAGAAAAATAGAAGATACTACAAGCTATTCAACTAAGCTAAAGAGAGATGTTGATTGGACTGAAAGACAAGAAAGAAGGGTCCATACTAGAGAAATAGGGGCAATTGAAAGAAAGAAATCCTTTAAAGAAGTTTCCATAGGATTTTCAAAAGAAGAAGCATTGAGAGAAGCTAATAGATGTTTACAATGCGAATGTAGACTTTGTATGAAAGAATGCCTAATGCTTAATGATTTTACAGACTGTCCTAAAACATTATTTGAAAAATACTTAAAAGAAGACTTTACTCAAATGGACAATATGGTAGCATATTCATGTAACCAATGTAAGCAATGTACGCTAAGATGTCCAAAGGATTTAAAAATAAGGGATAATTTCATAGAAATCAAAGAAAAGTTAGCGAAAGTTAATGGAGGACTAGTACCATTAGAACAATTAAAGCCTTCAGATGTAACTCAAGCTTTAGAGTGTAGTTCTAAATATTGTACAGCTGTACCTAAAAAGAAAAAAGTCAAATATGTATTTGCCCCAGGGTGTACAGTGCCAGCATATACTCCAGAATTAACTGAAAGAACTTTAAAGCATTTAAAAGAAGCATATGGAGAAGAAAATGTAGGTGCATTGTTACAATGTTGTGGTAAGGTTACATTAATGATAGGTGAAAAAGATAGATTTGATATAAGAAATAAGCAGGCCTTAGACATTATAGATGAAATGGGGGCTGAGGTAATAATAACAGTATGTCCTTCGTGTTATAGAGTATATAGTGATACAGCAAAGCAAAAGGTTATTTCATACTGGGAATTAATTAGAAATGAAATAGGTTTACCAGAGGGGCAAAAAGGAATAGGAAAGAATTCAGATGTAGTATTCAATATTCAAGATCCATGTATAACAAGAGATGTTGTAGTACATCATATGGATATTAGATGGATACTAGATGAATTAGGATATAAGTATGAAGAAATGAATTTCAATGGAGAAAATACTAGATGTTGTGGTGTTGGGGGATTGGTTTGCAATGCAGATCCAAAATTATATGAAAGATTATACTATAGAAGAGCTGCAGACTGTACAACAAATCATGTTGTAACTTATTGTGGATCATGTAGAGGAACAATGGAAGCAGCAGGGAAAGATTCGCTGCATATTTTAGATTTAATACATGGAGGAACATATATGAATAATGAAGCTAGAGTAAGAGGATATTCTAGTGAAGAGGAGATGTGGGCTCATAGATTAGAAACAAAGGATAGATTTAATAAATATGAATAAAATAATGGGTGGATGCTTCGGGTTAGAAGTATCCACCCATTAAAATAAAGTGAAAAATTTAGTTGACAAGTTATTTTTATAATGTATAATAATAAAAAAAGACACCCCCTAGGGGTGGGGAGGTATAATTATGAAAGACGAAAGAAAAAAAGCACTTCAATCATTAAAAACAGCAAGAGGACAAATAGATGGAATTATTAAAATGATTGAAGATGATAGATATTGTATTGATATATCTAATCAAATTATGGCGGCACAAGCCCTTGTAAAAAAGGCTAATCTTTCAATTTTAAAGGGACATCTAAATCATTGTGTAGTTGAAGCTTGCAATGGTGGGAATTTAGAAGAAAAGGTAAAAGAGATAAATGTAGTGTTAGAGAAGGTTCTAACAAAATAAAGGAGAAAAGATGAAAAAAACAAATTTTAAAATAGAGGGAATGCATTGCGCTTCCTGTGCAAATAGACTTGAAAAGTCTATAAATAAAATAAATGGAATTGACAATGGAACTGTTAATTTTGCAACTGAAACACTAAGCTTAAATTATGATAATTCAAAGCTTACAAAAGAAGATATTGAGAAGGAAGTTGTAAAAATAGGGTTTAAGGTTAAAAAGAACTTAAAAAGTTATTCTTTTAAAATTAAAGGAATGAATTGTGCATCTTGTGCAAATAAAATAGAAAAAAACGTTAATGAGATTATAGGGGTAGAATCAGCTGGAGTTAATTTAGCTACAGAAAAATTAACAGTTACAATAAATGAAGATGAAGTTGATTATATAAAAATAAAAAGTGTTGTTGAAAAATTAGGGTTTAAGTTGTTTAGAGAAGAGGATATAGAGGAAAACAAGGGTGAAAAAGATCCTGCAAAGGCTTTATTTACAAGATTTATAGTATCTTTAATTTTCACAATTCCACTTTTAATTATTAGTATGGGTCATATGGTAGGATTACATTTACCAGATATAATTGATCCAATGAAAAATCCATTGAACTTTGCATTAATACAACTTATATTAACTGTACCAGTAATGGTAGTTGGTATTAAATTTTATCAAAGCGGTATTAAAAATTTAATACAAATGTCACCTAATATGGATTCATTAATTTCAATTGGTACTTTAGCAGCCTTTATTTATGGAGTATTTGCTATATATAAAATAAATGGTGGAGAACATGAGTATGCTATGCATTTATACTTTGAATCTGCTGCAGTTATATTAGCTTTAATCACATTAGGTAAATACTTAGAGGCTTTATCAAAGGGGAAAACATCACAGGCTATAAAGGCTTTAATGGGATTGGCACCTAAAACAGCTACAATAATTAGAGATGGAGTAGAATCAGTAATACCAGTTGAAGAAGTAATTGTTGGCGATATAGTAATAGTAAAGCCAGGAGAAAAATTGCCAGTGGATGGAGAGGTAATAGAAGGAAATACAGCCATTGATGAATCTATGCTTACTGGAGAAAGTATTCCTGTAGAGAAATCCATAGGATCACCAGTTATTGGTGCAAGTATAAATAAAACAGGATTTATAAAATATAAGGCAACAAAGGTTGGAAAAGATACAGCATTAGCTCAAATAGTAAAGTTAGTAGAAGATGCACAAGGAAGTAAGGCACCTATAGCTAAGTTAGCAGATATTATTTCATCATATTTTGTTCCAATAGTTATAGGGTTAGCTATAATATCAGCTATAGCATGGAAATTTGCAGGGGAAGACAATATATTTGCATTAACAATTTTTATAGCAGTTTTAGTTATAGCGTGTCCATGTGCACTTGGATTAGCAACACCTACTGCGATAATGGTTGGTACAGGTAAAGGTGCTGAAAATGGGGTGTTAATTAAGGGTGGAGAGGCTCTTGAAACGACATATAAACTAAATACTATAGTATTTGATAAAACTGGTACAATTACAGAGGGTAAACCAAGAGTAACAGATATTATTTCAAATGGATTTAGTGAAAGTGAAATATTAGTATTAGCAGCAAGTGCTGAAAAGGGATCAGAGCATCCGCTTGGAGAGGCAATTGTTAAGGAAGCTGAATTAAAGAATTTAGAATTAAAAGCAATAGAAGAATTTAATGCAATACCAGGACATGGTATTGAGGTTAAGATAGAAGGGGATAATATACTTCTAGGAAATAAAAAGTTGATGAATGAAAGAAATATTTTAATTGAAAAATTAAGTAATAAGTCAGATGAGTTAGCTAACGATGGTAAGACACCTATGTATATTGCTATTAATAATGAGTTAGCAGGAATTATTAGTGTTGCTGATACGGTTAAGCAAAGTAGTAAAAAAGCTATAGAAACCTTACACTCAATGGGTATTAAGGTAGCAATGATCACAGGAGATAATAGAAAAACAGCACAGGCTATAGCTAAACAGGTTGGAATAGACATAGTTCTTGCTGAAGTTTTACCTGAGGACAAAGCAAATGAAGTTAAAAAACTTCAACAAGATGGAAGTAAGGTAGGTATGGTTGGAGATGGTATTAATGATGCTCCAGCACTAGTTCAAGCAGACATTGGGATAGCGATAGGTTCAGGTACGGATGTTGCAATTGAATCAGCTGATATTGTTTTAATGAGAAGTGACTTAATGGATGTGGTAACATCAATTAGATTAAGTAAGGCTACAATTAAGAATATTAAGCAAAATTTAGGGTGGGCCTTTGGTTACAATGTTTTAGGTATACCAGTAGCAATGGGAATACTTCATATATGGGGAGGGCCATTATTAAATCCAATGATTGCAGCAGCTGCAATGAGTTTAAGCTCAGTTTCTGTATTGCTTAATGCACTAAGATTAAAGAGATTTAAATAATAAATTCTAATTTACATTAGCACTTTAATAAGTGTTAATGTAAATTTTTTTTAGTTTTGTACGATATTTATAACAAAGAGGTAGGGTTTGTGAGGGGGTAAAAATGTATAACATAGGAGAGCGAATAAAAAGTTTGAGAAAAGAAAAAGGGTTAACTCAAAGTGATGTTAGTGGAGAGGTTATTAATAGAGTAGTATTAAGCAGAATTGAAAATAACCTTCAAGATCCAACGGTATCACAATTACTGCATATCTCTAAGATTCTTGATATTGATATTAGTGAACTTTTCAGAAGTAGAAGTACTAGCTTTAAAAGAAAAGATGAATTTTTTGATAAGATAGCAATTATGTATAATAATAAGGAATACTATGACATAATTAAGTTTTATGACTTATACAAAAGTGATTTTGGTCGCATTCGAGATAAAAGTAAGAATTTTTATTTAGGAGTTGCATACTTTGAAAATAATATGTTTGATGAAAGTGAGAAATGGTTAAAAAAATATGTAGCATATGGATTAAAGGAACCAGAAGAGGTACAAGAAAAAATAGTAATTATGCTTTGTGAGGCCTTTAATAATTTATGTAAAATAAATGCTATGAAGAAAAATATAAGTTTATCGCTGCACTATTTAGATATGGGATATAGGTTTGTAACTAAATTTCATGTTGAAAGTTCCTATATAGGATTAGCTATTTTAAATAATAAGTGTATTAATTATTTAAGTTTAATGAGATTTAAAAAAATAATATCAATATGTAGGTATTTTGAGACAACGAAGCAAAGTATTTGCTATCCAGCAACCTATGTTAATATACATAAAACTCTATCTGTTGCATATCTGAATGTTGGTGATTATGAAAAAGCAATAGAACATACGAAAAAAGTTATTGGGTTATATGAGTTTATGGGAGAGCATGTTAAAAAAGCCCTTGCATATACTAATTATATTAATTCATTAAGATTTTCAGGAAATTTTCAGGGCGCATTAAGAATTTCTAAATATTGCAGAGAAGAGTTTAAAAAGGATGAGTTAGTTTTAAATGAAGTATTAGTGAATGAATTGATTATATATTTTAACATGAATGATTATGATAGAGTAGAGAATTTAGTTAGGGAAATAAATATGTTAAACCTATCTAAAGATTTTAATGCAGACTATAATTTTATATTAGGAACCTTGTTTATGAGAGAAGGTAAAGTCTCTAAGGCAATAAAATGTTTTAAGAATGGCTTAACATTTCTAATAAATACAAATTATAATTATGATTTATATAAGTTATATGATAATTTATATAGTTTAACAGGAGAAGTTATATATAAAGAAAGTAGAGATGGTATAAATCTAAGTAAATTTGAGTTAAACATATTATTAGAAAATCCAATCAATAAATAAAAGGCAACTTAATTTTAAGTTGCCTTTTTAACAGTATTTAACATTAAAACTTACTATCTTTATTTAAGGAAAAATTATTTATTGAGGGAGATTTACTATAAATTAAAAAACTTACTTTAATTTCTTCATTTTTAAAAGCATGCATTTTAACAAATGTTAGTAATATAAAAGTAGTGAAAATTAATAATAACAATAAAATCCCCATAAAAAATCCTCCTAAATATTAAATAAGTTTATGTAATTATTGATTAAACAAACTCAGGTCTATCAATAACCTTTGATGGAACAGCATTAGCTGTTTCGTTTGAACTGCTTAATACTGGCCATGAAGCTGAAAACCAAAATATTAATGCTAGAACAGATACAATCCCTCTTTTTGTGTTTTTACTCATAAAAATCAACTCCCTTTTACTTTATAATATAATGATATATTTATCCATAAATAAAGTAAAATTCAAAATAAGTCACAAAAGACCAAATAATAAAAATATAATGTTGATTCATAGATAAAATGAGAAAAAACTAAGGGGTATGTAGCAATTATGGCAAAATGTAACTTATAGTTACAAAATTAAAAGGTTCGATGAAGAATAGTAATCTTAGATTCATCTTCAAAATCCTTTAATGAAGTAACATCTAAGTGATTTAGAATTCTATCTAACTCTTCACTATGGGTAGGAACTTTAATTGGACTATCATAGGCTAGAGTGTCAACAGCTATCTTTCCATCTTCTTTAGGAATCAATACTTTAGGACCACCTACACACCCTCCAATACATCCCATACCTTCAATAAAATTAGCGGATACATTTCCAGCAAGGGCAGAAGCTAATATTTCTTTACATTCCTTAATTCCCTCAGCTTTTATTGGTTTGAATATTTTATGTTTATGCGGATAAAGTTCTTCTATGGTTTCCTCTACAGCAATAGAAACTCCACCAGTTCTAGCATATAATCTTCCACAACGTGAAGCATAGTCTTTTGTAGGTATAGGAGATAATTCTGCAGGATTGATTTCTAAAGTTTTAAAAATCTCATCTACTTCTTGAAAAGTAAGAACGAAATCAATAGCACCAGCAATATCCTTATCTTTAGCCTCAGCCTTTTTTGCAATACATGGGCCAATAAATACTACCTTGCTTTCAGGGTTGATTTTCTTAATTATTCTACCAGCAGCTATCATAGGAGATACGGAAGGTGAAAGGTCAGGAACTAGTTCACCATAAACATTTTTAAGCATTCCAACCCACATAGGACAACAGCAAGAGGTAATCATTAAGTCGTTAGGATTATTTACATGTTTATTAAATTCAACAGCTTCTTTTATTGTAAGTATGTCAGCGGCAAATGCAACCTCAATCATATCAGTAAAGCCAAGCTTAATAAAGGCAGCTCTCAGTTGATCCATGGAAACATTTTCACCAAATTGCTTTTCTATAGCAGGGGCAACAACTGCAATAACAACCTTATTATTTTTTATTAAATCTATAATTGGAATAAATTCAACCTTATCAAGAATTCTTCCAGACTTACAAACATCAACACATAAACCACAGTGCAGGCATCTATCATTATCTATAAGTGTGCTATTTGATTTACTATCAAAGTAAATTGCTTGAAAGGGGCAAGTTGCTTGGCAAGCATATTTATCATTACTATCTTTGCTACAAGATGTTGAACAAGAATCAATTTTTTCTATAATTCTTTTATTGACTGAATAATGAGTTATAGCTTTCTTTAAATTGTACATATAATTATTATCATAAGGAATAGATACACCACAAAGAGAGCAAATTATAGAAAAGGTTTCTTGAGGTGAAGCATCATGTCCATCCATTATATGATGAAAGGTTTCATCGAAATTTCCTAAGTAATAAGATTTGACCAAAGAATCAAATAAATCTGTATATTTATTATGCATAAAATCCTCCTAAAAACACAATTAAATTTAAAAAAATAATCCATCTAATATTAGTATTAATATTATTAAGATATTAATACTGAAATATATAATTTTTTATAAAATTTTATAAAAAATTATTACATTGGAAAAAAATTCACTAATGGGATATGATAATTATTAAAAAAGGGTAGACAAAGTACCATGTTTTTTTATAGAATTAAAGATAAGGATTACAAAAATATATAATCC